>WRCH01000205.1 GCA_009784115.1 Chitinispirillia bacterium | reverse complement strand
TGATTAAAAAAGACGCCTCCTCTTTTCAATGAGGCGCATTAGTGAAGTATGAAACGGCTGCGCTGTTGTCACTACTTCAAAGTCAATCTCAAGCTCACGGCATATCGTTTTAAGTTCCGCGTGATGCGTTGCGAAACCATCGTTAAAAAACTGCGCCGCGGTCTGTGAGTCAATAGAAATTGTCTCCCCTGTTTCAAGATCTTTCAATTTTAAATCTGATTTCTCGCTGAAATTAAGTTCCATCGGATCCGCAACCGCAACTGCGAGAATATCCTGCTTCTTAAAACGCAAATGCCTCAATCCTTGGGCCAAGACTTGCGGATCATCAAAAAAATCTGATATCACAATGCAAAGTCCGCGTTTTTTAAGCATCCCGGCGATATCATTAATTGCGCCGCCGCATTTGGTTTTATTTCGCGCGGTTGACGTTTCCAAATGAGAAATAATATTTTTTAACTGTAGATTGGTTGATTTGGGTGATAAATAACAATTTATCTCTTCGTCAAACGCGGCCAAACCCACAGCATCCTTCTGCCTGACAAGTATCCACGCAAACGCCGCGGCGAGTGTACGGGCGTAATCAAACTTTGTCATACCTGTGCTGCCAAATCCCATCGAAGCGCTTTTGTCAAGGAGTATATGAGCGCTCATGTTGGTTTCATCTTCGTATAACCGCACAACGCTTTTGTCGGACTTTGCGTATTTGCGCCAGTCAATTTTACGGGCGGGTTCGCCGGTTTGATAAGAACGATACTCTAAAAACTCAGAGGAAAAACCGTGGAACGGACTTTTATGAAGCCCCGCGATTGTTCCTTCCACAATCATTTTCGCACGAAGCGACAGATTGCGGACAGGGAGCATGTGTTCCGGGCGTAAAACGGAGAATGAGTTCATATATTTGTGTACTATTTGCTTTTATTATTGATTATTGATCTCTTTCTAAAAATATACATGATGTGTGCAGAGATTTCGTTCAAATTTTAGTTGATTAAGAGTGTTTCGTTTGTTTCGGCGGGCGTCTAAATAGGCTTTGTGCAGTTCAAAAAAAAGAAATTAAGCCGGTTTTCCGGCTTCATCTCCGTCACAGCCGAGTAAGATTGGAGCGGTTTACACCGTCCATCCCTCTTCAGAATCGTACGTGCCCTGCTAAGGCATACGGCTCTCCAAGTTAACATTCGGTTAATATGCCCAAATTTTAACCTTAACACGCGGTTTCTCGACATAATAGTCCCATATACGCTTATATTTCTCATATCGCAACTTACCCTTTTGGTCACGCCTGTTAAGTATTCGGAAATGGAAATACATGTACTGCACATAAAGATAAAAATTGTATACCTTTATGGTGTTTCCGTATTGAAATATCAATTAAATGTTATACACTATTGAAAGCATTTTACAACACGGATATTACGGCGCACAGGAGCGCTGATTTTAGGTTTACCGGTTATAACGGAGTACGTTTTCGCATCAATTATCAGTACAGATAACTCTAACTCTTCAAATGGTTCTGTTGAAGCGAGAATTTCAATCGAAACCGCTCCAAGCGCAGACGGAAAAAGAAAGAGTCCGGGGAGCTGGTAATTGACTAATGGGCCTTTGAGGAAAAAATTCTTATACATCGGATCGGGAATAAGAATCAATCCGTTTTCAAGTTTGCAAAGTATCCGCAGATAAAGGGGAGAAGATACGCTGACAGAGAGGCGGCAGCTCTCGTTTTGACAAATCGAATCACTCCCGGCGCCGGTCCATACTTCAAAAACTATAGCTGCCTCCAAAGCGGAATTCGCCGGTAAATTAATCGTATCATAAAGCTGCTCAATTAAAGAGAGTGTCTTTGCATACTCCCTGTACCAAACGCCGGCCTCTCCTCCAAACAATTCTATAAGAAAGCAATCCCGTTTCATAGCTTCCAAAGAGAGTATCGCAAGAGAATATGTTTTTACTGATTTGTCAAATTCGCCGTTATTGATATGCGATTGCAATAAGACTATATATGTTTTCACAAGAGACAGAGAGGAAGATAAGCGTGAGTTGATTGATAATAATTGTTTTTCACGGTCAATCCATACAAGTACATGTACATTTTTGTGCCTTTTGTCATAATAAACTTCTGTGCCTAAATTTTGAAGTTCAAGAGCGCCTTCAATTATAATGGTATTTGAAAGTTCTTCTGTTATACGATGATTATAACCGCTGTTTAAATGATATGACTCCAATTTACTGTGTACTGTAAAGGTACTTTTTAGTGATGAAACAAGCATTGCGCAGGCGCTTTGACGCGCGGTATTGATTGCGTCCCCCATATCTTTTTGCTCTTTTACATGCAAAACAGCGTAACCTGTAATGAAACGCGGGAGCGAATAATATTCATCTTTACCCAGACCAGTTACCCATTTCGGCGGAGATTCCTGTGCGTAAACCAAGAGAGGCAAAATGATAAAGAATAAAAGAAATCTCATAATCACAATGCCTTAATCCACTCTGTTTTTTCTGTAAAT
>WRCH01000204.1 GCA_009784115.1 Chitinispirillia bacterium | reverse complement strand
TGCCGGAACATATCCTATAACAGTTACAGGCATTGGCAACTTCACAGGTACGCCGTCTGTAAATTTTGTCATCAACCCCAAGGAAGTATCGGTATTGTCATCGAACAGAGTTATTCCCGGCACGGATCCGAATAACCAACTAACATCAACCGCATCAGCCGCGGTTATTTCAGCCGAGTTCACAGCAGGCCCAAATCCGGTTGCGAAATCTGCGGGTAATGTTACTTTTTTCTATCAAGGCAAGCGGATACAAAGCGCAGCGCTAACAATCTTTGATGCTTTCGGCAATGTTGTAAACAGAGTACAAATTAAGGACATAAAGGACATCAAGGACAATAATGACCGCCGGATTGTCGGTTCATGGGATTTGACCGACAGGAAAGGTCGTCAGGTATCTGAGGGTACTTATCTTGTTAAGGGAACTGTTACTGTAGATGGTAAACGTGAGCGTGTGTCTTTATTAATAGGCGTAAAGTAATAATTCCGTAGGGGCAACCCTCGCGGTTGCCCCGTTTCCCAATAGCCATCGTGTTTATCAAGGCGATAAGCCAATGCAAAATAATTATTCACATCAGATCGACAAAATATGCGCAGAGATCATCACTCTCATTATGGACGCAGCAAAATTGCCATCCTCTGACGCAGATAAACTGCACGCTGATTTATGCGCAAAATTTGATTCTGCAATAAGGCTATACGAAGTAGAACGGCTTGACGTTGACGCAGTAAAAGAAATGTTATACCCGCTCGCAGCATTAGCAGACGAAGCGCTCATGGCTATACCGCAGTATCGCGCTCGCTTTATGGCAAGCCCTTTACAGTTACGTTATTTCGGTGAGATGGGTGCGGGTACAGGATTTTTCTCCCGGCTTGAAAAACTTACCGAATCATCGGAAGACAAAAAACGTACGCTCGAATTATACTTCACTTGTCTTGCGCTGGGATTCAAAGGAATGTACAGCATGGGTAATCAAAGCGAACTGCGAGACCGTTTTCATAATTTGGGTGTTATGCTAATTGATACGCAAAGCGATCAGGAGATATCAGCGCTTTCCGGCAGCGGGAATACGCAGAAAAAATTTTTGAGTTTGCGTAAGTGTTTGGCCGCTGTATTTATGCTGCTTATGATCGTTGCCGCCGCTGTCTATCTTCCGGCGCTTGTCGATTTTCTAAATTTCTTGGATAGCTTCTTATGATGAAACTCTTTCAGCGTATTGATCTTTCCAATCGTCCTTTACTGTTGCTCTGCGGCAATTCGGGAAGCGGTAAACATGCGCTTTTGAGCAAATCCGGCTTGACTTGCGAATATCTGTATCCTGACGAAAACGCATTATCACAGCGTCAGACACCAGCATGGTTTTTCTCGGAAAACGCGGTTTATGTATCAGGCATTGGCGGATCGGGGCAGATTATGCCCGAAGATAAGGCGCAAGCAGAATCCGGTGATGAGAAACAAAAAAAGAAAAAATCCCGTAAGAAAAAACAAGATGTTCCCGTAAGTAAATTAGAAGCATTTTACGCAGGTCTCAAAAGAAATAGAGTGTGGCGGAAGCGAGCTATAGATGGAGCGCTTTTTGTTGTTGACATAGAGGATATCATAAAATCCGATGCTGCGCAGATAAACAAAATCGCTGCCGAACTGCGTGGACAAGCTGACGCTATTGTCTCAATGACTGGCTATCGAATACCCGTATACTTCATTTTCAGCAAATCCGATAAAATAGAAGGATTCCGCGAACTGTTCTCGGACAAAAATGTCGTTGATAAAATGCCTTACGTTGGATCACTTGTTCATGGTGACGGAGTGTCAAAACTTTCTCCCAAAGAGTTATTTACATCGTATTATAAAAAAGTATATGATGTTCTCAAGAACGTATCCGTCCACGGTGTAATTAACTCTAATCGCCGTGAACTGCTTGAAAAAAAATCAAGTACGACCAATTCTGTCGTATCTAAAACAGGAATAGCTTCGCAGCAAGCTGCAATATGCCGGTTGACACAGGAATTTTTGCTTGCCGAAAGTAAAATATCTGAATTTGTAGAGGCGTTTTTTGTTGATCGTGGCCGTGATCGTCCGCAGTTCGGTGGATTTTTCTTCACGTCAAGCATGATGGAGAGAGTCGGCGAATCACCGGATAAGCCGATTGCATTTTCAAATCGCGTTCTTCTTGGTGACGTCATCCCAAACGCGAAACATAATATAAAGGAAGCTGGGGAGGGGACGCTTTTTCATTTAGTCAAGAAGAGTTTCCGCAGTGTACTTGTTATTTTATTCGTTATGATAGCTTGTATATTGATTCCCGGAAGCGCATTACGTGATGCGCAGCATCTACGCGCTGCAAAGGCGCAGCTTACCGCCATATTTGAAAAAGGATCGACACTTGAAAGCCAGTACGCCGCATTATCAACACTGCTGCAATCTTATGAATTCTTAGAAAATAAACACGTCCCGCCCGGCAGAGTAATTTTCGGAACCGGCAAAGCCAGCGCAAAGGTCTTAGAT
>WRCH01000203.1 GCA_009784115.1 Chitinispirillia bacterium | reverse complement strand
CAGCTTTAGCGGCCATGCAGTGGCCAAGCGGACCGCCAATTACAAGCGGACACCCCTTGTCAACATTTTCCGCAAACTCTTTTGTACACAGCACCATGCCGCCGCGCGGACCGCGCAGTGTTTTGTGCGTTGTTGTTGTTACTATGTGAGCGTGCGCGACAGGGTCAAAATCACCCGTAAAAACTTTACCCGCAACAAGTCCGGCAAAGTGCGCCATGTCAACCATGAATACTGCGCCCGCTTTATCCGCGATTGCTCTCATCCTTTTAAAATCAATTTTACGGGGATAAGCGCTGTATCCAGCAAGCAGAATAAGCGGTTTTAAATCAAGAGCCATTTTTTCTACATTGTCATAATCAATCAGCCCGGTGTCTTTGTCAACACTGTAATTAAAGGCTTCAAACATTTGAGCGGAAACATTGTGGCGGTAGCCGTGCGTGAGGTGTCCCCCTGAGTAGTAGTCAAGGGCGAGAAGTCTTTGATTCCCGAGCTCAGCTCTGATTTTGTTCCACGCTTCCTGTGTCAGATTCGATGGATTTGTTTCGCCGAGCTTTTCAAGAGCGGGAGTTTCAACGCGGGTGGCCAGGATAGCCCAGTAGGCGATGAGGTTAGCGTCCGCGCCGCTGTGCGGCTGTACGTAAGCGTGCTGCGCGCCAAAAAGTTTACACGCCTCAGAAGCGGTGTAAGACTCGATAGTGTCTATATTGTCGCATCCCGCGTAAAACCTGTGATGGGGATATCCTTCGGCGTATTTATCGGTCAATAAATTACCCATAGCAAGCTGCGTGGCCATAGAGCAGTAGTTTTCGCTTGCGATAAGTTTAAGATTCGAACGCTGATCGGCGAGTTCTTTAACAATAGAAGCGGCGATATTGGGAGTAACTTTAGCGACTTCTGAAAGATTAGCCAGATAGGCGACTAAACCGGTGTCGATTTTATCGGGAGTGACAGAGGATAAATACGTATTGAGAACGTTATTTGACATTTTTAATCCTTTTAATTTATTTGGTGAGAGATGAATAACTGTATAAAATAGTTTATGAGAAGCGCTGTTAGCGTCTCTTTTTTATCTTGATCTATAGCTCTGAAATATCATTGACACTGAGCCCCGTTGTTTCGGATATGGTATTTGCATCAATACCTTTAGCTTTTAACTTTTTCGCGATTTCTTTTGCTTCTTCGCGTCTTATATCATCTGCCGTTTGCTTCTCAGAATTGTTGGATTGATTTTGCATGGATAAAAGTTTGGGTTCAATACTGTCATCCACATCAATTACCTGCTGACGGCTGTACGGTGAGGCGGGACGCATAAATTCCATTACGTCGGCGCTGACTTTCACATCCTCATACCGGATAGGTTTCAGCAGATACAGCGTATTCATACTGACACAGCGGGAGAGGGCGACATAAGCCTGACCATTTTCAAAAGCTCCGCCGCCCATGTCTATCGCGACAGTTTTATAGGTCTGACCCTGCGCCTTGTGTATCGTGAGCGCCCACGCAAGTTTTACGGGGTATTGCTTAAATGTGGCGGTGACCTCGCTTGTCAAGCTTTTGGTTTGACGGTCATAAGAGTATTTTCTCTTCTCCCACACCTTTTTGTCAACAGTATGCTCAATACCGTTAATTGTCACTCTGAGATAATCATTATTAAGATAACTGACGAGCGCCAAAGTTCCGTTGACCCACGAACCTTTATTTTCAAGCATCACGACAAGCGCCCCGGCCTTTAATCTGAGATCAACTTCTGTAGGATATTCAGCCTGTGTTATTTTTCCGGTAATCTCCGCCTTATATGAAAATTCCTGCGAACGAATCTTTCTCAGTTTGTCATTGTTTATCCAGTTAGCCGCTCCGTTTGTAGGTACAAGCGTCAAATAGAGATCACCTTCTTTAGGCCGTCTCACACATTTTTTGTTAAGATGTGTAATGTCACTAGCGTCTATGCTTCCATCCCGTATCTTATTAAGAAGATTGACAAAATCGCTATCTTCCCCCTGTCTGTACACTTTGGACAACTCGTAAACCGATAGAGGATTATTCTTAAAAACAGGAGCCGCAAAGAAAAACGAGCTTTTATATGTATTCATCAAATATTCACGTATACCGTCATCATCCACTACAGGCGGCAGTTGATACGGATCGCCAAACATTATAACCTGTTTCCCGCCAAAGGGTTTGTCATTATCATTCGCAAGTCTGAGTTTAGCGTCAATCATATCCATTAAGTCAACTCGAACCATAGAAACTTCATCAATAACAATAACTTCCGCACACTTGAGCAGGTGCACTAATCGCGTAGAGGTTATAGGTTCAATCTCACTTGGGATTTGCACGTTGGGCGCGAGTTGAAAAAAAGAGTGTATCGTCTGTCCGCCTACATTGATTGCGGCCGCTCCGGTAGGCGCGACAACGGCGGCCTTCTTTTTTGTATTTTCCTTAAAGTATTTAAGCAGAAAAGACTTGCCTGTACCCGCTTTACCGGTAACAAACATTGTATCGCCGGTATTCT
>WRCH01000202.1 GCA_009784115.1 Chitinispirillia bacterium | reverse complement strand
CTAAGGATAAAGAGCAGGATGTACGCTTGAAGGAGCGTTTAATTCAGAAAAAAGCGGCGATCAGCGAGAATGCGAAAGTCGTGCTTGAGAAACGCTATCTTGTCAAGGACGACAACGGCAATGTTGCGGAGACCGCCGAGGATCTCTTTTTCAGAGTTGCGGAAAATATCGCATCTGCCGAGAGGTGTTTTAACGGCGACGCCAATACCGATTTATGGACTGAGAAGTTTTACAATGTGATGACCGATCTCGAGTTCCTGCCAAACTCTCCCACGCTGATGAACGCGGGAAGAGAGCTCCAGCAGTTAAGCGCCTGTTTTGTTTTGCCTGTTGGCGATTCGATGGATGAGATTTTTACTTCGATAAAAAATACAGCGCTTATTCACAAAAGCGGCGGCGGAACGGGTTTTTCGTTTTCACATATAAGACCGAAAAACGACCGGGTGAAGTCGACAAAGGGGATATCTTCGGGTCCGCTCTCATTTATGCGCGTGTTTGACATGGCGACAGAAACTGTAAAGCAGGGCGGAACGCGGCGCGGCGCGAATATGGGGATTTTGTCGTGCTCTCATCCTGAGATTTTAGACTTTATTGAGCTTAAGGCAAAAGATGGCGTTTTGTCAAATTTTAATATCTCTGTAGGAATTACAAAAGAGTTCATGGACGCTCTCAAAAGAGGTGAGGAGTATCCTTTGCGTAATCCCCGCAGCGGTGAGGAGATGGGTAAACTTAAAGCGTCCAAAGTATTTGACAGAATAGTAGAACTCGCGTGGAAGAACGGCGAACCGGGCGTTGTGTTTTTGGACAGGATCAATGAGCATAACCCTACGCCTCATGTGGGACGCATGGAGAGTACGAATCCTTGCGGTGAGCAGCCGCTTTTGCCTTATGAGTCCTGCAATTTGGGTTCGATTAATCTTGCAAGGATGGTTTGCGTAAAAGATGGCAAAAAGTGCGTTGATTATGACAAACTTGAGGGTGTGATTTGTACAGCGGTTCGTTTTCTTGATAATGTGATAGAAGTCAACCGTTATCCGCTGCCTGAAATTGACCAAATGACAAAATCGAACCGCAAGATTGGTCTTGGCGTTATGGGTTTTGCAGATCTGCTTGTTGAGCTTGGAATCGCATACAACTCAAGCGCGGCGGCTGACGTTGCGGAAGCTGTTATGCGGTTTATACATGAGGAAGGCCGCAAGGTCAGCGCGTATCTTGCCCGTGAGAGAGGTGTATTTCCAAATTTCATTGGGTCAATTTACGATAAAGAGGGCGGTTTACAGTTGCGCAACGCCACTGTGACAACTATTGCCCCAACAGGCACAATCAGCATGATTGCCGGATGTTCAAGCGGCGTTGAACCGCTTTTCGCGATTGTCTACGAAAAGAATGTACTTGATGGCAAGCGTTTTCTTGAGATTCATCCTGAATTTCGTTCTATTGCTCAAACGGAAGGATTTTATTCCGATGAGCTTATGAAGATGGTGGCCGAATGCGGCAGTCTTGACAAAATCCACGGTATCCCAAAGCGCATCAAAGACGTTTTTGTGACCTCGCACGACATTGAACCCCGCTGGCATGTGACAATACAGGCCGCGTTTCAGAAGTTTACAGATAACGCAGTTTCCAAAACAGTCAATTTCCGCAACGAAGCAACTGTGCAGGAAGTTGACGAAGCGTTCCGCTACGCTTACGAACTCGGCTGCAAGGGTATTACCGTTTACCGCGACGGATCACGGCAGAATCAGGTGCTTACAAGCGGGTCAACCGGCGGCCACTATAATGGAGAGGTTTTTATTGCGGGTTTTATACATCCGCGTCCAAGACCGGAGGTCACAAGCGGACGCACATACAAAACTAAAACCGGATGCGGTAATTTATATGTAAACATCAACTCAGACGCTGTTGGTTTTTGCGAAGTGTTTACGCAGATGGGAAAATCCGGAGGCTGCGCCGCGTCAAACGCTGAGGCAGTGTCGCGGTTAGTCTCGTTGGCTTTACGGTCAGGAATAGACCCCGGTTCCATCGTAAATCAGCTGCGCGGAATCCGCTGCCCGATGACCGCATGGCATGGCGGTGAAAATATCCTCTCATGCGCCGACGCGATAGGCCGCGTTTTGGAGAAAGCGATAGCCGATGTTCTCGGTAAAGGCAAGGCGCAGGTCTCTTATAAGGGCATTGACATAGGATATTGTCCTCAATGCCCAGACTGCGGCGGAATAATGGAGCAGGAGAGCGGATGTGCGGTTTGTAAGTCTTGCGGGTTTTCTCGGTGTGGGTGATAATATAATTTACAGCACAAATACAAAAGAGCAACAGTTTTGTACCGATCGGTAAAATTCCAACAACTGCACGCCGGCAACTAAGCGCTTTGTACCGATCGGTAAAATTCCAACAACCCGACTTTTTCACATTTATTCGGCATAATAGCCCCTAACATCTTGAAATATCATAAGATACAAGCTAATTTGTAAATTTAAAACGGTTATGATACAGGGCTATATTTTCTTTAAAATCTGAT
>WRCH01000201.1 GCA_009784115.1 Chitinispirillia bacterium | reverse complement strand
CACCAAATCGCCCTGCAGCTCCTCCAATTCCCTATCGAATCTGTTACGCATCTTCAGCCAAACCTCCCGGTAATATAATCTTCTGTCTTTTTATCTTTAGGATTTGAAAAAATATCCATCGTATTGTCAAACTCTACAATTTCTCCGTGAAGAAAAAATGCCGTTTTGTCTGATATTCTTGCGGCCTGACCCATATTGTGAGTAACAATAACTATCGTATATCTCTCTTTAAGTTCCAAAAGCAAATCTTCAATTTTAGTGGTTGATATCGGGTCAAGCGCGGAGGTAGGCTCATCAAGCAGAAGAACATCCGGCTTTACAGCCAAAGCGCGCGCTATGCAGAGACGCTGCTGCTGCCCGCCCGAAACCGCCAACGCGGACTTTTTTAATCTATCCTTTACCTCATCCCAAATAGCCGCGTTTTTCAGACTCTCTTCAACTATTTCATCCAGATCACGCTTCTTTTTGATACCATGCGTTCTTGGACCGTAAGCGACATTATCATAGATACTCATGGGAAATGGATTCGGCTTCTGAAATACCATCCCAACCCGTTTACGAAGAGTGTTTACATTAATATTCCCATAAATATCTTCGCCGTCAAGCGTAATTTTACCTGTAATGCGGCAGCATTCAATAAGATCGTTCATTCGGTTAAGAGATTTTAAAAGGGTTGACTTGCCGCATCCCGACGGCCCGATATAGGCGGTAATCTCATTTTGCGCCATCCCCATGTTTACATTAGTGAGAGCCTGCATGGAGCCGTAAAAAAGATTCATATTCTCAACTTTAATTTTCAAAATCTTTACCCACCTTTCCGCCTATGTAAGACGCAGCCATATTCATAGCAAATATTACAACTATAAGCACAGCGCCGGTTAAAAACGCAACTTCACGGCCTGCCGCTCCTCCGTCACGCGTATTAATAAACATGTGAATCGCAAGCGTACGGCTGCTGTCAAGAAGACTTCCGGGGAGCTGCGCAACTGTTCCAAGCGTAAATATAAGGGCCGCCGTTTCGCCGATAATTCTTCCCATACTTAATATTATAGCGGAAACTATCCCAGGCATTGCGGAAGGAAGCACAATGCGAAACACTGTGCGAAGTTTTGGCGCTCCAAGGCCATAGCTGCCTTCACGGTAGAGATCGGGAACCGCTTTTACAGCCTCTTCCGTTTGACGGATGATAACCGGGAGCAGCATAATAGCAACAGTCAGACAGCCGGTAAGTATAGAGTACCCGAATCCCATAACGGTACCAAAAAATATCGCTCCGAAAAGTCCGTAAACAATGGATGGTATTCCGGCTAATGTTTCCGTGGCAAGCCTTATAAACTTAACTATTTTACTGCCGCGCTTTGCGTATTCAGTCAAGTAAACCGCGCAGAAGATTGAAAGCGGAGCCGCCATTAAAAGCGTTAATAAAATCATTATGCACGTCGTGACAATAGAAAATGACATCGACGGATTTTGAGAAGAAAATTTACCAAAGATAAGCGACAGCTTAAACGCTTTTACGCCGTTTATCAATATATAACTGAGAATCCCCGCAAGAGAGATTATCGTAAAACCCATCGCGAGATAAACAACTGTTTTCAAAATTAAGGAGACTGCGTTTTTCCGGGATAACACAGATCCTGATCTCGTAAGACCGCTCCGGTTTTGGGACAGATCAAACTGCTGATTTTTAACTGAAGCGGCTCTGTTTTCCTGAGATATCATTATAGACCCGCCTTTGCGCTCTTGTTAATCATGTTAAGTATAACATTAAGAATAAGAATGAATACAAACAGCACCGCGCCCGTAGCGACAATGGCGTCAAAATGAATCCCCGACGCGTAACCCATTTCAAGAACGATATTCGCGGTAAGCGTTCTTACCGACCTGAAAACAGAATCCGGCAATATATTGGAATTACCGGCAACCATAATAACCGCCATCGTTTCACCTATCGCGCGGCCTATCCCAAGAACGATACCGGCAAGAATTCCGCTTTTGGCGGCAGGTATAAGCACAAAAAAGATACTCTGCTCTTTAGTAGCCCCAAGCGCTAAAGCTCCCTCATAATAAGCTTTTGGTACAGCTTTTAATGATACCTCAGACACCTTTATAATTGTAGGAAGCACCATCACCCCCAAAACAATACTCGCGGCAAGAACGCTGTTGCCGTTGCCTTTAAAATTATCGGCTATAAAAGGAACAATCAGCATCATCCCAAAGAAGCCATAAATAATAGAGGGGATCCCGGCAAGAAGCGACACTAACTGAGAGATTGCGCCGTATATTTTCCTCGGACAGTATTTTGACATAAACACAGCTGTGAAAAGCCCCACCGGCACTCCTATAAGGCAAGCGCCAATCGTCACGTAGATACTGCCGACAATCATGTTGAAGATACCAAAAAGCGGCGGTACATCGGTAGGTTTCCACAAATCGCCTGTGAGAAAAGACCACAGCCCTATCGATTGTATGGCGGGATACGCCCCTCTAAAGATAAAGAAGCATATAAGCGCCACCGCGCCTATTGATATAAGCGAACAGAGCAGGAAAAAATATTCCGCTATTTTCTCT
>WRCH01000200.1 GCA_009784115.1 Chitinispirillia bacterium | reverse complement strand
TTCCTTTTTTTTCATTAGCCCAAAAGATAATGTTTTAATTTCTATGTTGGCTTTAATGTAGTTGATATTTAAGTGGATACGCAATTGCGCAATAAACGCAACTCCCCAAGATCAAAGCAAAAAAGTTCAAGCTAAATTGCTCTTTAAGTATTGAAAACGTATATTTTTGAAATGAAATTAAGTGAGCACCGTCTCCCAAAATAAAGGAGATCGTCTACTATGAAGTGGGATAACATTGACTGGGATAACTTTAGCTGTGTGGATATGACTAGAAAAATCAAGAACGAAATTGACGCGAAATTCGCTGATATGACTGGCGAAGAGATAGTGGAATATCTGCGTAAAACACATTTGAAATTTAATAAATCTCTCCCCCCGCGCAATACACTTCAACAGCAGGCATAAAACTAAAGGGTTTTCAAAACGGCGGCGGCCAAAAATGCCTCGTGTCTTTAGTTGATTATCTCCCCAACGTCAAATACTCCGCAACAGGCCCCAAAGCAATTGCCGGAAAGAAAGTCAGCGCCGAAAAAATCAATACTACAGCCGCGGTGATAACGCCGAATGTTACTGTTCCTGTTTTAAGCGTGCCGACAGTTTCATTGACGCTGTTTTTGGAGAGAAGTGAGCCTGCAATGGCAATCTGCAATATAATTGACAAATACCGTCCAAAAAACATTGCAAGCCCTGTGGTGATGTTCCAAAAGTTAGAGTTGTTTGCAAGTCCCTGAAAACCGGAGCCGTTATTTGCCGCCGCAGAGGAATACTCATAGAGTACTTGTGTAAGTCCATGATAGCCGGGATTAGTGATTCCCGCAAGTCCGCCGTTAGTGGAGAGCGCTATAGCTGTAAAGCCTAAAATCAGCAGCGGATGCAGAATGACGCTTAACACCGCGAGTTTTATCTCTTTGCTTTCGATTTTCTTTCCTAAGTATTCCGGCGTCCTGCCGATCATAAGTCCGCACAAAAACACAGCGATGAGAACATAGAGAAGCATATTCATCAGTCCGGTGCCAATGCCGCTGAACACCGTATTGAGCATCATGTTGAGAAGCGCAACCATGCCGCCTATCGGCGTTAAGGTATCGTGCATATTGTTAACCGACCCGGCTGCGGACGCGGTTGCGGCTGTTGTAAACATTGCCGACGGAGCGATACCGAAACGAACCTCCTTGCCCTCGAAACTGCCCGTGCTTACATTAATTCCAAGACGGCCCAATACCTGATTTCCACTGCTTTCCGCAAAGAAACAGACAAACTGTCCGATGACAAAAAGGATACTCATAGCGATAAATACCGTTCTGCCTTCATCACCAAAGAGAGGCGTTTTTTCATTTGGGGTGTTATCATCATCGCCTGTACTGTTTGTCTTTTTTTGATGACGTCTTGCGTAATGAAACATTAATCCAAACGCGATAACACAGGCGCCGGGCATTATCATCATAGAGAACATTTGAATCATATTGGTGAATATATTGGGATTTTCAAACGGGGTGGAGGAGTTAGCGCCCAAAAAGCCGCCGCCGTTTGTGCCGATATTTTTAATTGACACAAGCGAAGCGATAGGGCCGAGAGGGAGATCCTGCCGCGTTCCTTCAATGGTTGTGACCGTTGCGTTAGGCGCAAGCGTTTGCGGCGAGCCCTGGGAGATGAATATCAGCCCCAAAATTATGGATAAAGGGATAAGCGCCCTTGTTGTAATCCTTATCATATCAACAAAATAATTTCCCATTTGTTTACCGCAGAATCCGCGTATCATAGCCATACACGCCGCGTAACCGGTTGCCGCGGATGTAAACATCATCATCGTAATAACAATCATCTGCGAAAAGTAGGAGAGTCCTGATTCACCTGAATAGTGCTGCAAGTCGGTGTTTGTCATAAAACTGATAACCGTGTTAAGGGAGAGTGCCGGCGGCATATTGGCGATACCATTTGGGTTTAAAAACAGCGCTCCCTGCAAGCGCAGAAGCGGGTAACCGATAAAAATCATGACCGCGTTGGTGAGTAAAAGGGCGGCAAGGTATTTTTTCCAATCCATATCCCGCCTGTCAATACCGCAGATTTTATAAACGGCGTTATCAATTCGGTTAAACAGCGGGTCGGCGAAGGTTTTTTGGTTATCCGCGATTTTATACAGATACCGCCCCATAGGAATTACGAGCGCCGTAAAAATTGCCATGTTTAAGAGTATATAAAGCATAGCTTAAACCTTGCTTCAAAATTTTTCAGGATTGATAAGAGCATAAAGCAGATACCCCGCTAATCCCGCAATGATAATTTCAAGCAGCAGCATTTGTCTGCCCCCTGTTGATGTATGGTTTGCGGTCAATGTGAATTTGAGATTGAGATAATTTTGAGATTTAAAAATTGAGAAATAAAAACGGGAGATATGAACTTTTCCGAAGCTGAATTAATTAATCAATATAATATATCCCGCGGTATATTTGCTTATCTTTATAATGGGGATGGGACGGTGTATTATACTAAAACCTTTTGCGATTTGATTAATTGCGTCGTTTCCTCAAGTGTCGGCGGATTATACGGCAGCGGAAACTTGGTGCAGGCGACAGCCGCGCAGGCTGTGGAAAATTTTATAAT
>WRCH01000199.1 GCA_009784115.1 Chitinispirillia bacterium | reverse complement strand
TTGCCGCGATATGCCTAAAGTAAATATCGACACTCTTCAGATAAAGGGATTCATCTCTGAAATAAACGATACCGATCTGAATTTTACCGAAAGCGAACTCGCTGAGTATCTAAGGCATGAGGGGCTCTCCTGCGCCAGTCAAACCGTGCGTGAAATATATGAGGATACGGGCGGGTGGGCTTTTTCGGTAAACCTTGCCGCCCGGTCGCTCAAACGGGCGCCCAATTATACCGGCTTTGTAAAAGCTACATTAAAAGAGAACGTCTTTAAGCTCATGGAGGCCGAAAGCTGGGATTCTGTTTCAAAACGCATTAAGCGCTTTTTAGCGCGGCTCTCATTAGTGGATACTCTTTCCGCGAAATTGGTTGACATTTTAGCAGACGGAGACGAAAATCTGCTCGCCGAATTAAAAGAGCAGAGCGCTTACCTGCGCTACGACAGCTATGGCGGCATTTACCTCATTCATCATCTCTTTTTAGATTTTCTGCGTACAAAGCAGGATATTCTTAATGACAAGGAGAAGCGCGAAACCTACAAGGCGGCCGCGGAGTGGTGCAATAAAAACAATTTGAAAATAGACGCGCTCAGCTATTACGAGAAAATAGAAGATTACGACTCAATAGTCTCTATTTTATGGGATTTATGCGAACACATGTCTTATGACATTTCGTTTTACGCGGTGGATATTTTTGAACGCACACCGGCGAAAGTATTTGAACAGATAGATTTTTTTGCCGCGGCGCATCTGCTTACCCTGTTTTGCCTGAACCGTTCCGAGGAGTTAATTAAATTAGCGAAAGTCTACGAGAAAAAACTTGCGCCGCTTCCCAAAGATGATACCTTCAGAAATCATACATTAGGCGGAGTATATTTTTTTTGGGGATGTATGCGGCGTTTAATGAGTACTAAAGACGGCAATTATGATTTCAATGTGTATTTGTCAAAGGCCGCCGAGTGCCTGTCTAAAGTTCCGGTAAAGCCTGATCTTGTTGTTCCCATAGGTTCGTGGGGCAGCGCGGTCGGGAGCGCCAAGGCCGGCGATCCGCAGAAATTTGCAGAAGCGATGGCTCAAATGATGAACCATTTCTCCTCCTGCATAAATAACAGCCCCAAAGGATTAGACTGTTTATGCCAGGGCGAGCTGATGTTTTATCAGAAAGAGCTTCGCGCGGCAAAGCCTGTTTTCTTTCAGGCGTTAGAGAGCGCAAAAGAGCACAAACAGTACGAGATCATACACCGGTCGCTCTTCTATATGATGCGTATGGCAATAGCGGACGGAGACCGCGCGAAATTTGAATGGGCGCTCAAAAATACGGCGGAGCTTTTGGAAAATGAAAATTACACCCGGCGCTTTACCGTCTATGATATTACTCTTGGCTGGTACGCCTGCGCAATCCACCGCTTTGATATTATTCCCGAATGGCTCAAAAGTGAATTCGCGTCTTATAACCACGCTTCCCATATCGAAAATTTCGGCAATCAGATAAGAGCGCGTTATTACTATTCAACAAAAAATTATCTGCCTCTGCTCTCTTACATAAGAGAGATGAAACAGCGAGAATCCATTCTCTTCGGCCGTGTGGAAATGCTCGCGATGGAAGCGTGTATACATTACAAAATGAAAGACCGGACTGCGGCCTTTGCAGCGCTGAAAGCCGCTTATGAAGAGGCTTCCCCCAATAATATTATATGGCCGTTTATTGAGCTTGGGAAAGATATGAAAACGCTTGCGGACAACGCTTTAAAAACGGAGTGCAATATACCGGCGGAATGGCTCAAAGACATCAGCCGCAAGTCCTCTTCTTACGCGAAGCAGCTCTCGGCGCTAATCGCGAACTACAGCCGTACCCCGGATGGAATTACCGCTTTATCACCAAGAGAGAGCGAGATTCTGCGCAATTTATACAAAGGACACTCCCGCCCGGAAGTCGCGAACAATCTCGGGCTGTCGATAAACACTATAAATTCCGCGGTCATAAGAATTTACGGAAAGCTCAACGCCAGCAATATTGCCGACGCCGTGCGTATTGCGACAGAACATAAATTGGTTTAGGTTTCAGATGATCAGACCGCGCGTAAATAATATTTTGTCAAATGCGATAAAAAATCCTTTTGCCGCGGTGCATGCCGGAGCCGGCTGCGGTAAAACGCAGGCCGTTTCGGACTTTCTCAAAAAGCAGCAGCGTCCATACTCCTGGGTACAGTTAAATAATGCCAACAGATCCGCGGCCCGTTTGTGGGAAAATATAACCGATTCAATCACGCAAATTGACACGCGGCTATCCAATAAATGCAAAGGACTTGGCTTTCCCGGCACCGCGGAAAAGCTGAGTCTGTTTGTAAGTTTCATACAAAGCGCGCTGAAAAACAGCTCTTTGATAATTGTATTGGACAATTTTCATCTTGTAAAAGAGCCCGCCGTGCTTAATTTTGTACAGAGGATAATAAATGAACCGCCGCCCTGCCTTAAGATGATACTGATTTGCCGCGATATGCCTAAAGTAAATATCGACACTCTTCAGATAAAGGGATTCATCTCTGAAATAAACGATACCGATCTGAATTTTACCGAAAGCGAACTCGCTGAGTATCTAAGGCATGAG
>WRCH01000198.1 GCA_009784115.1 Chitinispirillia bacterium | reverse complement strand
TATTTCTGATATATGGTACAAGCAGACTTTTTCAAAGCAAAAACCACTCCAAACAGAATATGCAACCGTTGATGAAAATCCAAGCCAAAAATCACCGGTGTAGTCCTCCCGTTGTTCGCGAAACCTTACATCAAACATAGAAAAAAAGTCGACTAACTGATATAGGCTGTCCCGCTTTTTTTGCCCGTATGATTTATATTTTCGTATAAACCCGCTTACCTCTAAGTCTTTGAGTATCCTGGTCAACCCGCCGCCATCTGTTATTTTTGTTGTGTAAACAATATCAGAGCGCGAAAGACCTATACCTTTCTGAGCGAGAGCTTCTACTACATCTATATAATGCTCTGCGTTCGAGTAAAGAGATCTAAAGAGATTATCAAACTCATTTTGTAGTTTTGCGTCAGAAGCGAAGTAAATATTATCTATATTTTGATACAAGCTGTATTTTGACTCGAATAGGCTCATGTAATAAGGGATACCGCCAAAAACCATATACGCTTCAGCTATTTGGTATCTCGTCAATGGAATGAGATAGTGTTTATAGTACTCTTCACACTCGCAAAGCGTAAACGGTTTCATCAGAATGCTTTGAGTCATTCTGTTGTGCAGTCCACCTTTGTTGTTGATGATTTTATCGGTCATCCAGGATGTAGCCGAACCGCATATTATTAGCACTATGTCTTTTCGTGATGAAGCCCACCTGTTCCAAAAGTAATCAAGCGCCGGAATAAAGTCAGAGTTTCTTGTTGCCATCCAGGGTAATTCGTCAAGAAATATTATGGTTTTTTCATTATTGCTGCTATTTGTATTTTTTTTATCTGACAGCTTTTCTTCTATGAATAGTCTCAGATTCCGAAAAGCATCGAACCAAGTGTTTGCATAACTATAATTCAACCCGCCAATTTCGGACAATTCATCATTCCACATACGAAGCTGGGTTTCTCTGTCGCCGCCTAAAACACCAGTCGAATAAAAAGTCAGTTTATCTTTGAAGAACTCTCTGACAAGATATGTTTTACCGATCCTGCGTCTCCCGTAAAGGACAATAAACTCAGATTTGTCGGAAACGAGACAATTTTGAAGTATTTCTTGTTCTCTCTTCCTGCCAATAATCATCTCTTACATCCTTTCGATTTGGCGGTATGTGCAAAAAATATAGAGATACCGCCAATATGAAAAATAGAACATTGTTTATTTTTGAAGAGAATACCATAAAAACAAAGTAAAATCAAGGCAAATTCAATATATTATCAAAATCGCTAATATAGTGGATTTGGCGATAAGTGTAAAAAATTATACACTTACCGCCAAATCGTATGCTTTGATGGTCGGAGTGCGGGGACTTGAACCCCGGGCCTCTTGACCCCCAGTCAAGCACGCTACCAACTGCGCCACACCCCGTTATTTTGTTTTGCTTGTCCGATTATACAATACATTATTCCGGTTTTCAAGCATATCTTTTTTTACATCTTTCAAGCAGATCTTTTCAAGCAGATCTTTTTATTGCAGATCTTTTAATAGCATGAGCTTTAAATGCTGTTCATTATCGCTCTTGCGTGCCCGCAGTCTTTGTGGATCTGAGCTATCAGCTCGTTTTTATCATTGAATTTCATCTCCGGGCGCAAGTGTGAATGAAACTCTATTCGCACCTGATGGCCGTACAGATGGCCGTCATAGTCCAGAATGTGCGTTTCCGCGGTTACCCGCCCGGCGTCGGCGACTGTGGGACGGACGCCGATGTTTGTAACGCCAATTAGCCGGTTGGCGGAGTTTTGCCCGCCGGGCAGGCCGATATGCTCTGAACTGTATGCCTGCTGCGTTTCGCTGAGGAACACCCCGGTTGCGTAGACGCCGTAAGCCGGGACCAGCACATCATCTCCAAAGCACATGTTGATTGTAGGCGTCCCCAGCTCCCTGCCCAGGCGATAGCCGTACCGCACGACGTCCGTGAGTACATGCGGATGACCGAGAAACGCGTTCGCGCGGGCGATATGACCCGCGGATATGAGCTCGCGGATATATGTTGAGCTGCTGACGACGCCGTCCAGCATGACTTTCGGGATAATATCGCAGCCAACTCCCAGTTTCCCGCACTTTTCCAGGAGCAGGTCGCTGTTGCCTTCGCCGCCGCGGCCAAACCTGAAGTCACGGCCCGCGACAAGATGGCAAGCTCCGAACTCGCGGGTGAGGTGGTGAATGAAGCTATCCCACGGCATACCTGCGGTTTCTTTTCCGAAGTGCAGGAAAATTATATCGTCGATGCCAAACATGCGGTGTATCAGGCCCGCCCTGTCCTCCGGAGAGTTGATGAGGGGCACGGTTTTACCGCTGACCAGGCTCTGCGGATGGGCGTCAAAGGTGATGACTGAGGGTGTGAGTCTTTTTTCATGACTGATTTTAAGCACCTTGCGCATCAGCGCGGAGTGCCCTATATGGACGCCGTCAAAAAAGCCGAGGGCTATTACGCGTTTTTTATCGTACATGGGTTTTCTCCTGCGTCATCCTTGCAACCGGTGGGCGACTGGGGGAGCGGCCGGGGATGGTTGCTCCTGATATGGTCAAAAAAACCTCTTAATAACTGCGATTACTTCGTTTGCGACGCTACCTAGTAATAGGAACTCATTATCTGGTCCATA
>WRCH01000197.1 GCA_009784115.1 Chitinispirillia bacterium | reverse complement strand
ATATCTTTAATAAGATCAATCTTGCGCTTATCCGCCAAAACTATTGTAAACTCACTGAGCGGCTGACGGGTCTTTATAGTAAAACGGCTGCGCATACTGCGCCCCATAGTTACCGCCTGACGCACAAGCTGCATCTTTAACCCAAGATCTTCATCAATCGTTGTCTCTACTGCACTTGGGTATTTTGCCAAATGCACGCTTGACGGCGCACCTTCGATTTTCCCCACGACTAAATTTCTGTAGATAGCTTCGGTTAAGAAAGGCAAAAACGGTGCCATTACTTTTGAGAACTGAACCAAAACATAATAAAGCGTTCCATAGGCCGCCATCTTGTCGCCGTCGTTCTCACTTTTCCAGAACCGGCGGCGGCTTCTGCGGATATACCAGTTTGTGAGATTGTCTATAAAGTCAACAAGAAGTGGAACTACTTTGTATAAATTGTAGCGCTCCATCTCTTTGTTGACAGACGCGATAACGTCGTTTAAAAGTGATATTATCCACCGGTCAAGTTCCGCCTGACTTTGCGGCAACTCTTCGTTTGCCGGCTTCCATCCGTCAACATTAGCGTAAGTTACAAAAAACGAATACGCGTTCCAAAAAGGCAAAAGCACCGCGCGTGACATCTCCATAACGCCTTTTTCTGAAAAACGCAAATCCTCCGCTTTCACTGCGGGAGAATTAATTAAAAACAGTCGAAGACTGTCTGCGCCAAGTTCATTGAGGACTTCTTCAGGAGGAGCATAATTTCGCAGACGCTTTGAAAGTTTTTTTCCATCCTCAGCGAGAATAATTCCGTTGACAATTACATTTTTAAAAGCGGGTTTTGAGAAGAGAGCGCCGGCCAAAACGGTCAGCGTATAGAACCATCCGCGCGTTTGATCGAGTCCCTCAGCGATAAAATCCGCGGGAAAATTTTTCTCGAAGACGTCTTTATTTTCAAATGGATAATGCTGCTGCGCGTAAGGCATTGATCCCGATTCAAACCAGCAGTCAAGCACCTCTGTAGTACGTTTCATCAGCAATTTACATTTGGGACACTTGGCCTCGAGTTCGTCAACTATATGACGGTGAATATCAACACTGCTGATCTCAACACTTTGCAGCATCTGCGTCCATGTTTGATCAATACCGGCGTCAGACATTCGTTTCGCCACATCATCTGTCTTTAAGCTCTCTTGCACTTTTCGCGCAGTTTGCGCGTGGATATTTTCACCTGCTGATTTATCACCATCACCAATTAGCTTATGCAGTTCGTCAAGACCACCAACGCACTCTCTGTGACCGCACTCGCAAAGCCATACAGGGAGAGGCGTTCCCCAGTAGCGGTTTCTTGATATGTTCCAATCGGGCGCACTCTCTATCCCTTTACCAAAACGGCCTGTCTGGAGATGAGACGGAACCCAATGAATCTGTTTATTGTTATCCTGCATATTTGGTTTGAGCGGATCAATCTTCATGAACCATGTTGTGATCGCCTTGTAGATAAGCGGCGTATCACAGCGGTAACAATGCGGGTACCTGTGGACAGTTGCTGTTTTATGAAACATTCTTTCTATTGATTTTATATGGCGAATGATTTCATCATCAGCGGTATAAACAAGTTTGCCTTTCCACTGCGGAACTTCATCTGTAAACTTACCTTCATCATCTACCGGACAGACAATAGGCAATCCCAATTTTTGTCCAACTGCAAAGTCATCCTCACCAAACGCGGGAGCTATATGTACGATGCCAGCCCCATCTTCTGTTGATACAAAATCAGCAGTTGTCACAGTGAAAAACTTAGAATCTTTATCCTTGAAATAATCGAACATCGGCACATAACGCAATCCTGCAAGTTCAGAACCTTTTATTTCACTGATGATTTCAACGGTTGACACATCCTTGTAATAAGCTCCAAGCCGATCTTTCGCGATGATGTAAGTATTATCACCATCCTTAATTTTGACATAGTCAATATCAGCCCCAACAGCAAGCGCAACGTTAGACGGCAGAGTCCAAGGTGTTGTCGTCCACACCAATATTTTTGTTGACGGATCGTTGGCAAGCGGAAACATCACAGTAATAGACGGCCCGCTGATCTCTTTATATCCTTCGTTAACCTCAAAATTTGAGAGCGGAGTAGCGCATCTTGGACAATATGGCTGCACCCGAAACCCTCTGTAAATAAGTTTCTTCTCCCACACCTGCTTAAACACCCACCAAATACTTTCCATATAAGGCGGATCCATTGTTCGGTATTGATTTACAAAATCAACCCAGCGCCCCATCCTGTTAACCACTTTTTCCCACTGACCCGTATAGCGCAAAACAATAGAGCGGCACGCTTCATTAAATACATGGATGCCAAGTTTTTCGATATCACGCTTGCCCGATACCTTGAACTCTTTTTCCATCTCATTTTCAACAGGCAGCCCATGACAATCCCATCCAAAGCGCCGTTCAACATTATATCCGCGCATAGTCCAGTAGCGCGGAATTATATCTTTAAGCGTTCCGGCTAATAGATGACCATAGTGAGGCAGCCCTGTAGCAAAAGGAGGGCCGTCGTAAAATACGAACGCGCGGCTCTTTGCCGTTGCTTCAAGCGACGCTTTAAATGTCTCCTCTTTGTTCCAGACGTCAAGGATCTGCGATTCTATTTCTGGAAACCGTATCTGGGTGTTT
>WRCH01000196.1 GCA_009784115.1 Chitinispirillia bacterium | reverse complement strand
GGGGAAAAAGGGGGGATAATTATTCCAAGCAGGCTGCGATAGATGCGGGACTCGATTGGTGATCTAAGAGCGCTTCGCGCCGGGGTCCATCCCCCTGCGGGGGCAAAAAAACAAAGTCGGCCTGCTAAAAACAAAAACCAAAAACAACAACAAACTACCAAAAATAATATATCCCTCGTCTGTCAGGAAAATTTTGTATTGATTTCCCGCACCCCGCAATCAACGCCCTCCCGCAAAAAAAGCCCGCGCCAAAGTTCAAGCTCTTCCTGTGGATACGGTTTTACGGATGAATATGACGGATCAAGCATACACGGCGCCGGAACAAATGGCTGGATGAATATTTTACGCACACCATGTAACTCTTTACGCAAGCTCTCTATATCCTCTCTATCGACAATCCCCGGAACCGCCGTAATTCTGATCTCCGCTTTGTCACCCATTTTTTTTACGACGCCGATACTTTGGCGCAGCCGTTCTGTACAATCAGTATAAGGCGCTCCTAATAGCGCGGGATATTTATTGAAGGATGTTTTTATATCAAGGGCAAGATAATCAGGAGCGCATTGCGTAATTTTTTGAGGCAGTAATCCGTTTGTATCAAGCTTAATTTTAAGATCAAGGCCCCTTAAATCACCGCAAATTTCTTGAAGATCATCACAAAGAGTTGGTTCCCCGCCGCTTATGACAACACCCTCAATAAAATTTTTATGCTTGAGGATGTACTCTTTTATCACCGAAAAATCAATCTGCTCAAATTCGCCTCTGACAACTTCTGGATTATGACAGTAAGGACACCGCAGATTGCATCCGCAAAGAAAAAGGACGGTCGAAACCGTCCCGGGGTAATCAATAAATGAACTTTTCTGCCAGCCGTTTATCATTCAGCAATCTCAAACTAAACAGACGCCGCTGCCGCAATCGCGGCTGCCGCTTCTTTTTCCTCATTTGTGATTGGGATAACAGCGGCAATCTGCTCTTTTTTCTTGAACTCACGCGGAGAAAATACCGCCCGCTCAACAAATTCGCTCTTTTTGCCGGGGTTCCAGTTCTGCACCGGACGGTAGTAGCCTACTATGCGCGCGTAAACTTCCGTCTCCTCAGAACAGTGGGGACAGGCGAAATGTTTGCCTTTGAGATAACCGTGAAGTTTACATATAGAAAATACCGGTGAGATAGAAAAATACGGTATCTGATAGTTATAGGCGATGTTTCTTACAAGTTTCTTGCATACTTCCACATCTTCAATCGCTTCGCCGATATGGGCGTGGAACACTGTTCCGCCGGTGTACTGCTTCTGTATATCGTTTTGCATGTCAAGCGCTTCGAATATATCGCTTGTAGCGTTTACCGGCAGCTGAGTGGAATTTGTATAATAAGGATTGTCGCCGCCGGGAATAATCATACGGGCGAATTTACTTCTGTCTATTTTCGCGAGCCTGTACGACGTACCTTCGCCGGGCGTTGCTTCCAGATTGTAAAGGTGACCGGTCTCTTCCTGATACATCACAAGACGGTTGCGCATATGCTGGAGCACTTCCATAGCAAACTCGCGCGCCTCGGGGTCGGTGAGGTCTTTGCCCATAAAGTTAAGCGTAGACTCGTTCATCCCGATAAGGCCGATTGTTGAAAAGTGGTTGTTCCAGTGGCGCAGATATCTTTGCGTATAGGGGAAAAGCCCTTTATCCATAAGCCTTGTAATAACCTTACGTTTACGTTCAAGAGAGTTCTTGGCTATATCCATAAAGTAATTGAGCTGCTTGTAGTAGTCGTCTTTTGATGAAGACAAAAAGCCGATTCTCGGCAGATTTATCGTTACTACCCCAATGGAGCCTGTAAACTCATCCGCGCCAAAGAGCCCGCCGCCGCGGTTTCGCAGCTCTCTTTTATCAAGCTGAAGACGGCAGCACATCGAACGCACGTCGCTGGGGTTAAGCGTGGAGTTGACAAAATTCTGAAAAGAGGGCGTGCCGTATTTGCCGGTCATTTTAAATAAGAGATTCGCGTTTTCGCTGTCCCAGTTAAAGTCGCTTGTAATATTATATGTAGGAATCGGGTAAGAGAATCCGCGTCCCTCGGCGTCGCCCTCAATAAGCACCTCAAGGAAAGCGCGGTTTATCATATCCATTTCGACCTGAAAATCACCATAAGTCTCTTCAAGAGGCATACCGCCAACAATGGCCGGTTGATTTTTGAGGTCTTCAGGCACAACCCAGTCTAATGTGATATTTGTAAACGGAGCCTGTGACCCCCAGCGAGAAGGCGTATTTATGCCGAATATAAATGATTGAATCTGCTGCTTGACTTCCGCAAAGCAGAGATTGTCAACCCGCACAAAAGGCGCTAAATATGTATCAAAAGAGGAGAACGCCTGAGCGCCGGCCCACTCATTTTGCAAAACGCCAAGAAAATTAACCATCTGCTGAACGAGAGTTGAGAGATGTTTGGGAGGTTTTGACGATATTTTTCCCTTTACACCGCCAAGTCCCTCAGAGATAAGCTGGCGCAGAGACCATCCGGCGCAGTATCCCGAATACATACTCAGGTCATGCAGATGGATATCGCCGTTTCTGTGAGCGTTTGATATGGCGGGGTCGTATTCGTTTTCAAGCCAGTAGTTTGCGGTAATGGCGCCGCTGTTGTGCAGAATAAGGCCGCCGAGGGAGTAGTTGACATTAGAATTT
>WRCH01000195.1 GCA_009784115.1 Chitinispirillia bacterium | reverse complement strand
TTATCAATATCATTATCAAAAAGACCCGGATACTGCGCTTTAAACCTGAATAGCTCCTCTATACTTGATGACGATATATTTACAAAAGACTCTCTAAATGAGTTTTCTACTATTTCGCGCAGACTATCAAGCTGATTTTTGTCAATGTATTTAAGTTTGGCAAGCTCTGTATAATTATGATAGCTGCCGTCAAAATGTTTATTTACGTACTTTCTGTATAACGGTTCGTGTATCGCAAGGAGAGAATCATTTTTAATGCTTTGTAAATAATCAAAGTAATCATCGTACTTTTGCAGCGCACCGTAATAATTATTGACCTTTATCAACTTATCAATACTTAATTGAAAGCTGTCAACAATGCCAAGCAAAACAACATCACCAAGCAGCTTCTCAATATTTTCATAGAGCGGCCTTAAATCCTTACTGCCGGGATCAAGCAAGATGCTTTCGTATCTTTCCAAAAGACCCGGCCCAAAGCGCAATACTCCGCCGTAGCTGCCCTGCGCGGCAGCCATCTCAATAGCTTTTGCAGCGTTTACAAACGCTCTTTTATCCGCTCTGCTAAGCGGAGTGTAGTCTAATGAATACGCCGCTGCTGCAATAACAAAAATGAGTATAAAAAGAGATTTCATTATCATTGCGAATTTCCCTCAAATAAATATTCTGTTACGGTTTCTAAGCCCACACCGTCTGCTGTCTGTTTTGTCATTTCACCCGAAGCAAAAAGCAAATAACCGGGTAAAAAAATTAAAAAGCATTACGGACAGCGCGAAAACGGATATAACCGCCGCAATCCATCTGTTTTTTATCTGAACTTGCCAAAACTGTTTTATCTTTATCTGTTGATGATTCAGATGTACAAGTACAACTACTGCTATCGTTACCAAAAAGCTAATAAAAAGCATTAAGTTACCTACAAAACGCTGCGTATCTATAACCTTTATCTGCTGCCTTATTACAGGCTCCATCGTGTTCATGGCTTGGTACAACATACCAAGAGTAAACCTGAGTTCATCAAATACAATCTGTGCGCTGTCAGGAGTCATCATCTAATACCTCACCTCTAATTTGTTTGTCAGGAGAATACTGAACTGCGCTCCGGCAGCGACCGTAACAGTATTAGGTCTGTCAACAGCGAACTTTGCGATTTCCCTTTGAACTTGCGGCAAAGTTTGCTCAATTACCGCTCCTGTAATAACGTCCCGTGTGTCAATACGCTGACTGCCCTGATTCTGTGCGCTCCAAGCGACAAAAGCGCCGCCGATTGCGGCATTACCCACGATGGGAAGCGCTCTTGAAGCGTAGTGCCTGTTGACGTGACCTTCCATACCGGGAAAGCCCATTTCTATTTGTCCGCTGACAGCATATTCGCGTTCTTTGAAGATTATTTTTGTCGGTTGTATTGGAATCCTGTTATTCTGCTGACCGCCATTCTGACAGATAAGCACAGCGCCGCGCAAAATTTCAGGCCGAATGATTTTAGCTGTAAAAAATCCGGGGTGATCACTGCTAACCGGCTGATCAGTAACAGCCATTATGCGGCTGCCGGATGGAATTGAGTAAGTAAATTCACCGATATTAATTATCGGTTCGTCATCCCATGAACCACCTCTATTCTGTTGAGTTGCCATTGGAATTTTGGGAGCCATTAGATCTCTGTACTCTCCATCACTCAATGACCAAAAGTTACTCTGATTTGTCTTAAAATGCGATACCTTGCGCTGATACTCCGCGCTAAAACGCTCATCGAGTGAAGATGCTCTTGCAAGCGGAGAAACATCCGACGGCCTTACCGCTGCGGCACTTGAAGCGGTCTGCGCCTGTGTCTGCACGGTGCTTATTTTTTTATTCAGATCATCATAAACATTCTGCTGTAATCCTTGAAGTGCGCCTATGGCGCGTCTAATCTCATCAATATCATTCTGCTGCGCGTTTACTCTATCCTCAACACCAGCATTCTGCGGTAACGCGGCATAGCTTGGCGTACTGGAAAGCACTCTCTTTTGTAATCTTAACGAATCCTTATCCCCCATAAGTGACGGCGAATCAAAGGAGGATTTATTACCGCCTGAAAAAATTATTACACTGAAAACAACCACACCGGCAATCATCGAAATAACAAGCCATTTGTTCAGCTTTTTTTTGCCTGTTCCTACTGCCTCTTCTAAATTTTTCTGTTCTGACATACATACATTCCTGTCATTTTTGTAAGTGAAAAAATTTACGACATTATAATTTTATACGTCATTCTCTTCGACCATATTTCAAACACAAACTCAATCCGAGACTTCTTGGACGGCGGTTGCAACGACGCTCTGTAAACGTAACTCCACGTTCCGTCTACGTTCTCAAACATATCAATCAGATCTGTCATAAGCTCATTTTTACCCTGCTTTATTGATAAAAGTTTGATTATGTCGCAATTATCTCTCTTGACATTCGACATGATATAGATATAAGCCTCACTGCGGCTGAATATTATTCCGTTTATGTACGCAATAGCCCCTTTATGTTCAACTTTAGCCTGCTTGCGATGTACGGAAAAAAACGCCGGAACAGCTTCTGCCATTGTACTGCGATGAACCGACTCATTTAGCTCTTTCTCTTTTTTCGCGACCGCAAAATTAACGGTTTCCGCGCAGCGCTGCGCGAGAGGTTTTTCCTCTGTTATCTCCTTTTTTTCGGTGACAAAATGAATCGCGTAAACGACCGGCTCTTTTGGGCCGCCTCTTATCTTAAAGACAAGCGTTTTCGCTTCTCCCTCCGGCGTAATCACGTTA
>WRCH01000194.1 GCA_009784115.1 Chitinispirillia bacterium | reverse complement strand
AATAATCATTATTAAAAACATTATTCATTAATTCTCATCTTCCTGTGTACAGAAGTATTCGATTGTTTTCTGCGCGCATGTGGTGCAGTAGTTGAGTTTTTCAAACATCATCTCTACCATTCGGTCATAAAGCTTTTGGTTCTCGTCATTTGTGCGGTTGGCAAGCGCACCCACAAGGCTGCCTGCACCAGCGATATCGCTTTTTAACCTGACGTCCGTCACTGCTTTCACAAGCTCAAGATTGTCCATAAAGTCATATCCGGGATTGAGCGATATTTTCTGTCCGTAAATTTTTCGTATTGACGTACGGAACGTATCACGCTGTTCACGGGTTTTGAGTCCAAGCCGCTCTTCAACGCTGTTTATATACCGTTCATCAATCTTCAATGCTTTGAGTTCGCCGTTCTGAGGATCTTTATATTTCCACATACGGTCAGGCCCAAGATTCTCAGCGTCTATACCGATAATCATATTGACATAGTTCATCACGTCTTTTCGGATCGCCTGCGGCTCATCCATGTAGGCGTTGAACATCTCTGTCATTACTCTCTCACGGTAGAGACCTTTTGCGACTTTAAGATCCTCAAGATATTTTTTTCTATCGTTTGGATCCGGCACATAATCAAGCACTACTCTTTCGCACGCTCTAAAGACGTCATAAGAGAACATACAGCGTCCCTCGTTAGTTTCGCTGCTCTCAATTAAGAGCTGGATCGCGCGGCCAAGATTTCTCTGTCCAAGTCCCTTTTGTCCGAATCTTTTCACAATGGATGGGTCTTGATTTAAAGTATCAATAACCTCCGCAAGAGTTTTTATACTTTTCTCACCCGCTACTTCTCCCGCTGAAAGCTTGAGCATCTCAATAGGCGTGAGTTTCTCGGAACGCGGCAGACGCGTAAGCACAACCGCTACCGACGCGGCATAATTAAGATTAGGATCCTGATGCAATTTTTCCCTGTTAAGAGTTGTGCGCGCCTCAGAACCGATTGTGTACTTAGTTAATGATTTCTGCAATCTGTAATTTGTGTTGTGAGAAACATAACAGATTCTGCATCTGTCAATAATAGGCGCCTCTTCTTTTTCTGAGAGAAACCTGTTAAATTCCGAATTGTTAGATGTTGCGATAATAAGCGTATCTATAGGCCACTTAAAACCGTCAATCTCAATCGTACGGTTCTGAATCACTCCCAGATACACCTGAACAAGGTCTTTCTTGTTCTTGTAAATTTCATCACTGAAATGAATACCGCCTCCGGCCACTCTCGCAAGCGCTCCGCGGCGCAGGTCAAAGCGGTAAGGATTATTCGTATCTGAAATGTGAAGAAGCCTTTGGATAGATTCCTCACCCAAAAGATCCACTGCCGAAGAGGTCATTTTATCTTTGGCAGGATATTTTCCAGTTATTGTACCAAGGCTTTCTGAAAGAGGCACCGGTACAATCTCTATAAAAGAAAGCATATCTTCCGCCTTGCCGTTAGCATGCTGTTTTATCTCGTTCCAGATATAACCGCTGCACGCCCCAAGGGGTCTGTAGTTATGATAGAGTGTCTCAATTTCCTCGTCACTGAATCCGCCAAGCTTCGCTAAAATCTCCTGAGAAGCGCCTCTTGTATCTGCCATATTCATAGCGAGGATGAGAGGGTCTTCATACGTTTGTGATTCAATTGTTTTAATCTTGCCATAGGAACCGAGCTTGTCGAGATTAACAAACCGGAAGCTATATTTGCGATTAGCTTCTAAAGCAAGAAACTCTCTATAGCGTGTACACAGGAACTCTACAAAAAACGTTTTTCCGTTTCCCGGCTCTCCAACAAGCACAAAAGCCATTTCAGCCGATGAACCGTTTTCAGCCGCGTCTTTAACATAAGACACAAAGCTGTTAATTTCATCATACATCCCGATAACCGGCTTTTTTCCTGTACGGAAAATGCTGAAATCGTAAGTTGTCTTGCCGTTGACTACAACTTTATCAATCGGGCTTTCCAAAATCATTCGCGCTACGCCCTGGAACGCGTTTTCAAATACCCGTTCTTTCTTTTTAACTGCTGTCAAGTGCTGAAGCAGACCGCCAAGGTTCTGTGAACCCATATTTATTCCTCCCGAAGCGTAAATGTTGCATCCGCCGCCGGTGCGTTTACCGCCCATCTTATCGGATTTTTTCACTTAGTTATATTTGGTCAAGTAGTCGAAGAAATTCTGCTCACGCGTGCTTTTATTTCATCTGTTTTTGAGGTAAGCAAAATCATAGATGTGTTGTAATGTAAACTGCACGCTTGCTGTTGATATACGATTACTTAGGGGGAAATATTATGAGAAATATTTTACTTGCCGAATCTTTATTGATAAAAACAAATAGGCGGCTATGGGGATACGATGAATCAACACATATTTAAGATATGGAAAGAGGTCAATTGTCATTACGAATAACTGCGCACGCATTGCGCAATTTCTTTCATTATCTCCAAGCCACCTGAGTTTTGCAGCAGATTACCAGTGACAATTATATCCGCGCCTGCGTCAAGTTTCTCAAGCGCGGCAGCTTTGTCTCTGATTCCGCCGCCAACTATTATGGGGATATCAACGCAGGAGCGCACCGCTTTTATTAGTTCGGGCGGAACAGTAAGCTTAGCTCCGCTTCCCGCTTCGAGATATATCATGTGCATTCCAAGATACTGGGCAGCGAGAGCGTGCGCGGCGGCAATGCCCGGTTTGCTGCGGGGCAGCGGGCGGGTATCGCTTATAAATTCTACAGATGTTACAGCGCCTGATTCTACAAGCATATATCCTGTAGCTATGGGCTCCAAGCCGTATTGACGGATGATTGGAGCGGCCTTTACATGTTCACCGATAAGATTCACAGGATTTCTGCCTGAGATAAGCGATAAGTAAAGCAACGCGCTTGCGTGTTTTGACAATTGAGTAGAATCGCCGGGGAAAAGAATCACCGGAATATCTACCGCTTCGCGTAAGTGTT
>WRCH01000193.1 GCA_009784115.1 Chitinispirillia bacterium | reverse complement strand
TACAAACGATACATTAATATTCAAGCTCCCGCCCCTATGGGTAATACGGCTTGAGAAGCTCTGACCATTTGCACCCTTAACAGACAACAGATAAACGCCAGACACAAGATTGGGGCGAGAGATGCTATTAGCCGCTTCTGAGGCGCTCGCGTTACCGCGAAAAATTCGCTTGCCGTTTACAGTATACAGCGAAACTTCCGCGTTCTTGTAAATTTGACCGGGTAAATTAAGAGAAACATTTCCGCGGTGGGTACTTGTAAGTACGGGAACATTGTTTAACGCGTTTTGTGAACGGCGGGTTACACCTAAGGTCTTTGCAAGCGGCAGCCGGAGCATCGCTTCCTTATTAGCCTCTGCATTAATCGAAACGGTGTCTCCATCCTGCGCCGCTGTAACACGCGCGTCTACGTTTACAAGAAACGGTACAAAAGCAGTATCCAAATCTACCGCCAAAACACTTGCAGCAAAAGCTGACAAGATTACACAAAACACACCCGCCTTAAACCTGTACATACACTACCCTCCTATAAAAAGTAAATGTGATATATTACTCCGGCACTTAAATATTGCAATTAATGTTGCATTAAAATAATAATCGCTTAAACTCAGGGCAATAAAAATTAAATATTGGATATTAAATAACCGTGTGAGCTAAAGACTAACCTTCCCCCTAATTACATCACCATAAAAACGCCCCGAGTCTTTGATTGTTCTTTTCCCTGTCTCAAAATCCACATACACCAAACCAAAGCGGTGTTTGTATCCCCAGTGCCACTCAAAATTATCAAGCAGACTCCAGTGAAAATACCCTTTGTAAGGCACGCCCTCCCGTATGGCTTTATCAACCTCTATGAGATGCTTCGCGATAAACTCCGAGCGCTGAGGATCGGGGACGCTGCCGTCTCTTGCGATAATCTCCGAAACGCAAGTGCCGTTTTCTGTTATGACAAGCGGCTTATTGTAGCGTTCGTAAAAGAACTTTCCCGCCCAGTAGAGAACGTCAGGCACTATCGGCCAGTCGTAAGTATTCATCTGATACCCTGCAGGACAATTAACGCCTTGCGCTTCTCCATCCGCCCCGGCCTTTACTGCGGAACCGGTATAGAGATTTACTCCCAAAAAATCAAGCTCCTGACTTATAATCTTCATATCGCCGTCATTTACTTTAGGCGCTGATGAACCATACGCCTCAAGCCCCTGCTCGGGATACTTGCCAAAGAAGACAGGATCCATCCACCATGCGCTGTTCCAAAGCGTAGCAGGGTCTACCTCAAAAGAGGCTTTTTGCGCGGCGGCAATATCGCGCGGATCATTAGTCGCGGGACGCCTGATCCATCCTACAGGCGCGTATCCTACGTTTACTTTTCCTTTTGCGTTTTGACGTATAGCAGTCACCGCGCGCCCGTGCGCAAGAAGAAGATTATGCCCTGCGCCAAGCGCTTCCGCCATGCCAAGCTTAAACCCGGGCGCATGACACCCTGTAAACATACCGTGCATGATTATGACTTGAGGCTCGTTGATGGTCATCCAGTCACTCACACGATCAGAAAACTTATTAACCACAAAAGCCGTATAATCTTGAAACCACTTTGATGATTCAGGGCTCTGCCACCCGCCTTTCTCTTGAAGCGCTTGAGGCAGATTCCAGTGATAAATAGTGACCCAGGGCTTTATATCAGCTTTTAGCAGCTCGTCAATTAACTTATCATAAAAATCAACACCTTTTTCATTAATAGCTCCAATACCCTGCGGCATTATGCGCGGCCAGCTCATCTCCATTCTGTAAGCCTTAAGCCCGATGCTCTTTCATTATAGCGACGTCTTCAACATAGCGGTGATAATGATCACAGGCGACATCCCCGCTTTGATTCTGCCATATAGCGCCGGGGCGTTTACAAAGTACATCCCAAATACCAGGCCCCTTGCCATCCTCAAAAGCCGCGCCCTCAACCTGATATGAGGCTGTCGCCGCTCCCCACACGAAATCTTTTGGAAATGCCATTGTTGTATCCTCCAGGTAAAACTTTTAACTTTTCCTTATCCTGACAAGCTCATCGATTGCCGCTTTAAACTCAAAATCATCAACCAGCCGCACAAGCTCTTGAGTTCCCGAAATAGCGCGAAGGTCTTCTATCAAATTCATGCACTCAGCGTTTCCGTCGGCAAGCATAACCTCTAATTTATCAAATGTATCGTTTATTTTATTCTTATCGGTAATCTCATCAATTTTTTGCGTTTCATTAAGCAGCGGCGCGAGTTTTTCAAGTACCGCGTTAAGTTCGGTCTCAAGAATAACTTTTTGCTCATCAGTCAGCCTGTTTTCTTGGCCGCTAAGCATATCTTCGGCGGCAGCCGCGGCGTTTCGCAGCGGCTCTTCTTCAATTTGAGCGGCATTGCTTTTTAGAGTGTGCACAATGCGGTGCGCGAGTTTTATATCCCCGCCGTCAAGAGCGTTTATCATATTTTCGTAAGCTTTTTCATTGCTCTTAACAAAACAGATCATTAATTGCTTTTGTATTTTTTCTTTGCCGGCGGCTTCGCAGTTGGCCGAAACGCCGTAAATATTTGTCAGCGGAAAATATTTCATAAGAAATTTCCACAATTCGCGCGTCTTAAACGGTTTACCCAAAAAATCAAGCATGCCATGCACTCTGTAGCACTCTAATTCATGCGGCATCATGTTCGCCGTCATCGCGGCTATCGGCGTGCCTGTTTTAAGCTCCGTAATTTTGGAAGCCGCCTCCAAACCGTCCATAACCGGCATATGAATATCCATAAGTATCAAATTGAACATTTTTTGTCCATCACGCATACGTTTTTCAACTATATCTACTCCTATGCTGCCGTTATGCGCAATTACGGCTTTTAAGCCCACCTTTTCAAGATGTTCGCGGATTACCTGCTGATTCATGGCGTTATCTTCACAAACCAAAACTTCACCGTTAAACTGGGGCTTCTTAGATTCACTGAAAATGATCTCTTTTTGCGCCTTTTTAATCTCCGCGCGCTCATAGTCAATAAGATCAAATGTCAATTCAAAACTAAACGTACTGCC
>WRCH01000192.1 GCA_009784115.1 Chitinispirillia bacterium | reverse complement strand
TAGCGCGCAGGTTTTTCGCCTCCTGGCGTTCAGCATATTCAAATCCGCCGCCGTCCTTCTCCTGCAGTATGCCTATAGCGGTTAGAAAATTACCTGTGGCATTTAAAGTGGTAGAGCTGGAGAGCGGAACCATATCAATACTGTTAGCGGAACCCTCCTGCCGGCTCGTCAAAACAAATCTGTCGCCTGCGGCGTCGTAAGTAAGATCTACTCCCGCGCTTGAAGAGTTTACTTTGGCCATCATTTCAGCAACCGAATCTGAACTGGAGATGGTGATTGCCGTATTGTTAATGTGAATAACCGTATTATCGTTGACTAATGGCTTTACCTTGCCGTTATCTAACCGCGCGGCAAGGTCGGGATTGCTGTTTATTGCTGTTCTTAACGGTTCAAAACCGCTGCCGGTTACAGTCCTGTTATCCGCGTCAACGAAAGTTCCGTTGCTGTTTCGGAATATTAAATTGTCATTATTATCAACGAATACCTGACGGTTATTTCTATCAATGAAATTTCCATCACTGCTTCGGAATAATAAATTGTCATTGCCGTCAACGAATACCTGCCTGTTGCTTCCGTCAACAACATATCCGTCGGCGCCTTTGAACAGTGGGTGACCGTTATTATCAAACTGATATGTAGGCGTTGCCGATGCGCCGGTACCCCGCATAGCCTGACCAAACATACTGGGGAAGAGTTCGCCTACGGTTTTGTTGCCAAAGTTGCGGTTATTCGCTCCGGTGGTAAAACCCATATTGCGCAGAGAAGATTCAAAACCGGTTTCCGCAAACAGAGTGATAGAGGAACCGGCTTTGTGAACTCGGAGTTCGCCGCTGTGAACCGATACCATATTGTTAAAATCTTTGCCGAACAGATTTCCTAACTTTGAGTTGACCAAATCCGCAAAAGCCTGCGCTTTTTGCTGAGGGGTGTCACCCTCTTTGTATATCTCTTCGAGTTCAGTGTTAGTTAATGTTACCGTACGGCTTACACCGTCAATAGAAACGCCAAACATAACGTATCGGAAAGTTACGTTATCGGCATTATCACTGTTAAATTTTGCAGTAGCTGCCGCCCTGATATCACTAACAGCAGTCGCATAAGCTGGACTTTCAAGAAAATCATTCCAGTCATCATTTATAGCTGCAGAATTGTCAGTCTGATATTGACTCCAAGCAAGATCTTTTATAGCTGCTGCGCGGTCAGTTTTAAACTCATCCAAGGCCTCATCTATGATTGCGGCATTGGCCGGGTCTGCAAGAAAACCATTCCAATCGCCGCCAGGATTACTTACAAGCCAATCCTCAAAATTTCCATCGTCCTTAAAAAACGTCTCAAAGGCGCTCGCGAATTTGTCCAAATGCCAGTCATTATCAAGACCATCCATAAAACTAATAAAAGTTGCCCTATCCTTACCCCAACCGTCAAAATCGAGTCCGTCTCTTAGCGCATTATTAACAAACGAATCAAGCTTAGCCGCTCTTTCGGCAGGATCTGAAATTTTAGGAGTTCTTGTCAAAAAATTCTCAAAATCAAACCCGCTGCTGTTTATCCCCTGCAGCCCTCTTTCGCTGCCGTTAAAAGTATCTTTTGTCGCAAGCTGCGCAACGGCCTGTACAGACTGGTTAAAATTCCTGAGATCGCCGTTAGCGCTTACGCTCATTATTCTTGCCGCCGCTTCCGCGCTTCCTCCAAGGGAGAGGTTGAAGCTGAACTTCGCAAACGCCGAAGGAGAACGAAAGTTATTAGAGGGATTGCTTAAATTCAAATGGCTTCTCTGGAAACCGGAGAGCATGCTGATTGTCTCGCGGTACATCTCCTGCCTCCACACGGCGAGCTGCCTCTCTCTGTTGACCGCGTCAATCCTGAGATTATGAACCCTGCCCATATTGCGGATGACTTCATCTGTGTCAAGCCCGGTAGCAAGTCCGGTAAGCCTCATCTGCGTGTTGATATCCATCTTTAGTCAGCCTTTCCCCAAATTATTAAGGACGGGGGCAAGCCCCGTTCCTGCAGTTACACTTTTTCGTCTACAAACAGTCCCGCAAGCTCCCACATCTTCGCGATCATATCCTGAATTTTTCTTGGCGGATACTCTGCGATTACTTCGTTATTTGTTGTGTCTCTTATTACGAACATTACAGTTTTTGTAACCTCGTGAACGCTGCGTTCAATTTGGCGGTTAAAAGCTTTAAGCGCCGTGTTAGCCTGTTTTACCGGCTGTTCCATGAGATCGGCCATTTCACGGTCATCGCCGCTTTTACCGCTGCCCGGCCCAACCACGGGTGCAGATGACTGCTGACCGATAGTAACGTTCGCCGCAGGAGCTCCATTCCCCGAACCGACAAAAACTGGCTCTATGGGAGCCGGCGCACAACCGCTGTCTATTCTCATAATAACCTCCTTGCTCTCTTTCCCGTAAAAACAGTACCTCTTATTCTATATTATCGTATCTTTTTAAATATAGTTTAGTGAAAAATTACTTTTCTCATTTTTTTATTAAAAAAAGTTGTTTTTTTGTAAAAAAGTTGGCATTATTCGTGCTTTTTTTTAAAATATTTCATGGAAAATATTATTTTACTTGAAATTCAACGTGTTGTGAGTGGAGTGTTGAATGTTGAGAGTTGTCACCGTTAAAAAGGAAGCTAAAAATGGAGATCATCATCACATCTGATTATGAGGAGATGAGTCGGGTATCTGCTGAACTTATCGCGCAGGAGATAAGATACAAACATGATTTGGTGCTTGGGCTCGCAACTGGTGATACGCCTGTAGGCACCTATCAGGAGCTTATCCGCATCCACAAGGAAGAGGGGCTTGATTTTTCTAAAATTACAAGCTTTAATTTAGACGAATATGTAGGTCTGCCGCCGCTGCACCCAAACAGCTATAATCATTTTATGAAAGAGAATCTTTTCAACCATGTAAATGTTAATCCCGCAAACATCTATGTACCGCAGGGGCACATAGAAGACCCCGAACATTTCTGTTTTTGGTATGAGGCGCAAATTCAAAAAGCGAGGGGTATAGATTTGCAGGTGCTTGGCATTGGGCGCGACGGTCACATCGGATTTAACGAACCTGGCTCCTCATTTGC
>WRCH01000191.1 GCA_009784115.1 Chitinispirillia bacterium | reverse complement strand
GCTTTACACCATGTTTGCGCTCAAATGAAAAGAGGTCGAATGCGGATTTTTCAGGTATGAATATCAAGGAAGAATACTCAAGAACGCCCTCCGCTTTTGTGTGCATTGTGCATATTGTTTTGCCCATGCCGCCCAAGGCTTGTTTATAGAATTCTTCGTACTGTTCGGCAGTTATTTCTGATGATGATCTTAGCCACAGCGGTTTTGTCTGGTTTACAACTTCATCTTCGCCCTTGTCATTAGGCAGATAGATTGGGAAAGCTATGAAGTCAGAGTATTTTTTGATGAGGCTTTTCACCTGCCAATCCTGAGTGTACTCCTCTTCCTCCTGTTTGAGATATATCACAATATCAGTACCGTGACCCTCTCTTTCGCCGCTGCTTAAAGTAAATGAGTTTTCACCGTTTGATTCCCATACTATTGCGTCTTCATCACTTCCCGCGCGTTTTGTTACAACCTTAACGCTTTGCGCAATCATAAATACAGAATAGAATCCAACGCCAAATTGACCGATAAGATTAGAGTCAGCTTTTTGATCGCCTGTCATCTTTTCAAGAAACGCCTTTGATCCGCTGCGCGCTATTGTTCCGATATTGTCAATCACCTCTTGTCTGGTCATACCAATGCCGTTATCGGTGATCGTTATCGTTTTAGCTGTTTTGTCAAGCTTCAAACGGATGGCGAGCTCCTTGCCGTCATTTAAATTAGAATTTGTAAGTGATTCAAACCGCAATTTGTCAAGTGCGTCGGATGCGTTTGAGATGAGCTCGCGCAAGAACACTTCTTTGTGGCTGTAAAGTGAGTGAATCATCAGGTGAAGAAGCTGTTTCGCTTCGGTTTGGAATTCCATCTGCTGTGTTTGTGAGTTAGCTTCTGACATATTGTTGGATACGGCTCCTTGTTTTAATTGTTATTTTATTGCAGGATACAGTAATCGGTATCATTAGATAAATCCTAAAATAAATCTTGATAAAATACTATTTAAGCGGGTGAAAATGGTATATTTTTATGTTCAGTGATTATTTTGTTTAAAGGATTAAATTAATATAATGAAAAAAACCGGTTGGTTATTGTTTTGTGTTATCGCGTTTTTTTGGGCGGCATTGCCTGTAGAAGCGCAAACCGAATCTGATATTGAAGGGCAAGCAAGCTCTGAGATTGAGGCACAGACGCAAGCGGCGGCGCTTGATTTCGGACCAATTCGTCCTCCTGTAAATTATACGGGACTTGGCTTATCGCTCATTTTTCCCGGGGGTGGTCAGTTTTATCACGGTCATCCGGTAAAAGGCGGCATGTTTCTTGCGTTTGAAGTTACTGCCGGGGGGATTGGCGCTTATTGGTGGGCGGAATCCCGCAGGCGTAAAGATGTGGTTGAGCGGTTTAGGAACGATGGCAATTCCGCTCGTCTCGCTGCTAATGGAGACAGCGCGGCTCTTCATCGGGCGGGACTTAATGATGTATGGGCGGAGAGATACGCTTTTGAATCTCGGTCGGCGAAGTTTACCGCTTATAATGCGACAGTGTGGATGCTTGGCGGACATTTTTTTGGATTTATGGAAGCTGTGGGAGCAAGCGGGCTTGTGACAAGCGGGGGAGAGAGAAGTCCTGTGAAAGCAGGATGGTTTGCGGCAGTGCCGGGTTTAGGACTGGGGCAGCTGTATAACGGTTATCCCGGTAAGGGGGGGCTTCTTGGCGGTGCGCAGATTTCACTTGCTTTCAGCGCCTATAATCAGCACAGGCTTATGAATCACGCTTCCAGGGAGTATAACCGAATGAGAGACTCTACCAGTAACCGTTATGAATACAGGGCGGAACATCTCTCGTACTGGAAGGGGCGTTACGATAACGCTTTTTCTACGCGCAATACTTATCTTTGGCTTGGGCTTTTTACCTATCTCTACGCTATATTTGATGCGGTAGTTGATGCTAATTTGAGCGATTACGCAGATAAAATTCGCATTGAGCCGGATCTTACAATTGGGAGTACAGGTGCGCCAAGCGGCGCGGCGTTTCGTGTTTCGTTTGGGCTGTAAATTAAAAAAGGTGGGTAGACAAATGGCAGTAACATTAAAGGATATCGCGGAGCGGGCAGGCGTAACATCTGCAACCGTATCAATGGTTATAAATAATAAACCCAACATCTCTGAAGCAACCAGAAAAAAAGTTTTAAAGATCGCCGGCGAACTCAACTATTATCCAAACGTAATCGCGCGTGGGCTTGCCACTAGAAAATCTAACTCTATCGGTGTGATTGTCCCTAACCTCGCTTCATCTTTTGTAGTGCGTGTACTCCAGGGGATCAAAAGCACAAACCGTGACATTGAATACACGGTACAGCTGTTTGACACGGTAGGACAAAAAGAGAGCGAATCACAGCTCTTTCAGCGTCTCGCGCGTGAACGGCGTATAGACGGGGTGATACTTATCTCTTCCACCGTTACAGATGAGGAGCTTGTGATCTTTCGTGAAGAAAGCGTACCGAGCATTGTAGTTGCCCGCAAATGTGAAGAGCTTGACAGTGTATATGTAAACAACGAAGGCGGTGCGATGGACGCCACCGATTATCTTATCAAAAAAGGTCACCGCACAATCGCCTGCGTTACCTGCAGTAAGCAGGGGCTTCCCACATCCGAGCGTCTTAATGGATACAAGCTCTCTCTCAAACGCAACACTATTCCTTTTCGTCAAGAGCTTGTTTTTGAGGTAGAAGATGACAATATGGAATCGGGTCTGCACATATTTGAAAAGATACGCGAAGTAGACAGCTCCGTAAGCGCGATCTTTGTCCCAGCCGGAGATATGGTAGCCATTGGAATCATCAAGGAAGCGAAAAAGCGCGGGGTAAAAGTTCCTCAAGACTTGGCAATTGTAGGATTTGACGACATCCCCGCAGCAGAAGTAATTGAACCGGAGCTTACAACCGTACGTCAACCAAAACTCGAAATGGGCGATTACGCGATAAACATGATTGTTGACAAAATAGAGGGCCGCGAATCCGGCGTCAAACACAAAGAGCTTCAGACACAATTTATTATAAGGGAAAGCGCGTAAACATTGAGATTATTGTAGGGACGATGGTAATCGTCCCGCAATTTGCAATCGCAATTAAAAATATAAAGAAATTTAAT
>WRCH01000190.1 GCA_009784115.1 Chitinispirillia bacterium | reverse complement strand
GCGCCGTTGGACGCCTTGGTCAGCAGCTGCTGCGGACTTTGGTAAAGCCACGCGCGCTGCGGTATAACGCGATCGCGAATCAAGACGCCGGCCGTGTTATCTTCAACGCATTCTTCGCCTTCTTCTCTATAGCCTTCCGCGCACAATCCGCACGTGCCCGGAACATCTCCCGGCAGCCTATTCTGATCTGCGCAGCCGACGACAATTATTTCGCATTTGCCGCCTGCACCAAGCTCATAGCCTTCATTGCAATCGACATCACAGCTTCCATCCGCGTTCTTCTTACGATTTTCGTCATCGCACTGCACAACCGGGTTTGCAACCTGGGCATGTAACGCAGCATTCTCCAAAGCACCGAGATTGTTGGTTATGTTATAGAAAGAAGGTAGCTTTTTTTACTTACCTCGCGCAACCCATAAGTGAAACATAGTATCCGTCCCCAAAATAAAACATGTGAAATTTATTTGAGAACGGATTTGTATTATTGTATATTTTATCAAATGAACACAATAAAACCAAACCTCGAAGAAACAAAAAACATCTCCGACAAATACAACATCATCCCCATAAGCTCCGAGATCTACTCCGACGAGATCACCCCTATCACACTCTTAAAAAAGCTGAAAAAGGTAAGCAAACACTGCTTTATCTTAGAGAGCGTTGATGATGCTAAAAAGTGGGGACGATATACGTTTTTGGGATTTGATCCGAAGATGGAGATCACCTGTGTTGACGGAGTGACGTCAATAAAAACAGGTGACGCGGTCAATACTACAAATGAGAATCCAAATGTAATCATCAAAAAGATATTGAATGATCACAAAGCGGCCAAATTCGACTATCTCCCACCCTTTACAGGCGGGCTTGTCGGTTATTTCTCTTATGACTACGGTAAATACTGTGAGCCAAAACTTAGGCTTGATAATATTAGCGAGGATGACGAGCGTGAGGATAATAATCCCGCAAATTTTAATTCACAGTTCAATGATGTTGACTTGATGCTATTCGATAAGATTATTGCGTTTGACAACCTTAAGCAGAAAATTATTATTATTGTTAATATAAGTACAAAGGACATCAAGGACAAAAAGGACGAATATGACCGGGCGGTCAGTGAGATTGAATTGATTAAAAAACTGATTAAGGATGGTGAGTGCGCGGACATTCCTTCCGCGAAGTTGAAATCACCGTTCAATCAGCTTTTTTCGAAAGATGAGTTTTGCGCGATAGTAAATCAAGCCAAGAAACTTATTGATGACGGAGAGATCTCACAGGTTGTACTTTCAAACCGTTTTCATGCGGATTTTGAGGGGAGCATTTTTGACACTTACAGAGCTTTACGGACTATAAACCCATCACCCTACATGTTTTATTTTTGCGGATCAGACCTTGAACTCGCAGGCGCTTCGCCTGAAACTATGGTAAAGCTGCAGGATAGGAAACTTTCAACTTTTCCTATCGGCGGGACACGTCCAAAAGGTAATAGCGACGAAGAGGACGATGCTCTTGAGGCTGGATTGCTTAAGGATAAAAAGGAGCTTTCCGAGCATGAAATGCTTGTTGATCTTGGGAAAGAAGACTTGGGAAAGATCAGCAAATCCGGCAGCGTAAAAGTAGAAAAGTATATGGAGATACTGCGTTTCTCCCATGTCATGCATATCTGCTCTACTATAACCGGTCAAATCCTCGATGATAAAGACGGACTTGACGCGATTAACGCTGTTTTACCTGCAGGAACTCTCTCCGGCGCTCCAAAAATCCGCGCTATGGAGATCATCAATGAATTAGAAAAATGCAAACGCGGGATCTACGGCGGAGCTATCGGCTATCTTGATTTTACAGGCAACATGGATACCTGTATCGCGATCAGATTTGCATATCGTAAAGACAACAAAGTTTTCGTACGCAGCGGAGCCGGAGTCGTGGCGGATTCAAATCCTGAATCAGAGTATCAAGAGTGCGTAAACAAATCTATGGCGGTAATACGCGCTCTTGAGGAGTCTTCGGGAATATAAGGGAATTGACATATATTAGTTTTTTATTCCCGCTGAAAAGGCGCGTTGAACAGATATCTCCAAAACGGCAGCAGCAGCGGTTTTTCATCCTCGCCAACGGGCGTATCCGCATCCATGCAGAGGGCGTTATGGTAATTTGACCGCGATCTGTCGAGCCGCGCGGGGTTTATTGAGGTGATAAATGTATGGGAGTTTCCGTAGGGGAAACCTGTATGATCAATATTGATCACCGGCCCAAGCTGTCTGAAACCAAAAGCGTTCCAAAAACTGCGCATCGCGGCGATCGGTATCGTGCGGTCTTCTGTATGCGCCGCGGCGAAATATCTGCCAATATCTGTAGCGCTCTCCTGATTTACCCAGTTGGCCGCAAGACTGCGGTTAATATTAAAATCCACAGAAGCAAACATGATCACCCCCGCAACATAGTAATATCTGCCAAGAAGCGCCGCGTGCCCTCCGCCCTGCGAGTGTCCGGCTATCAGCATTTTTGACCAGTCGGGCGCTCCCGTGGCATCAAGATACTGATCCCATCCGTCAAGGGGGTATTGATTATGAAGATACTCTAAAAGTTTTATTAGACGGTTCTCCGCGCTGTTCGGCCAGTTTACGTTTAGATGGGGCGAAGCGTCATCCCCAAAAAGTATCTCCCTGCGCATATTTTCGTAGCAGTCAAGATCGCGGAATTTCGCACAGGTAAAGTTTACAGATATGTCGTTGATATATTGAAGGCTTATAGCGTGAAACCCCATATCGGCGGCGGCGTCGCAGATCATTTTATAGTTTGTAGCGCGGGACTTTGTCCCCGGAAAAAACAAAAATAAAACATCACGCTTCGCCGCCCAGCGGTTTACGGATACATAATGATCGCCGTGAGTGCGTTTTATTGTAAGATCAGTCGCTGCCGGGGCTACACTAAACCCCATGCTCCAGCTGTTTTGCGGGATTGTCAATAACAATAAACAGAAAATTAGCAGATATGCGCGGTTAAACATAATGTTTAAATATAATTAGTCGATCCTTAAAAACAGATTTTTATTTTCCAACATTTACTATACATTATATCCGATGTAAATGTGTGTGATACGTTTCTGAATATGTTTTCAAAAAAGACAAAAAACTTCCGCATCCATTTGCGGAAATTGAACGCTGCGG
>WRCH01000189.1 GCA_009784115.1 Chitinispirillia bacterium | reverse complement strand
GGCGGCACATGAACGGCGGGGCAGGGGAGTCGCAGGCGTGTAGGTCTACGATGATAACGATTATATTGACGACGCCGCCGTTTATATTAGTGACGCTGCCGCTGTAGTTGATGTTGTTAACGATATTATTGATGATGATGTTATTGTTGTTGTTGACGACGACGCTAACGCAATCATTGATACTGCCGGCGATAACGAAACTCCGCCCCAGGGTCCCGGAAATCTGTTAGGCAGAGAGGCGATGTTCGCGCGGATGGATTCACTGACAGCGCCTCCCGCAGCGCCTGCGCCGGCTCCTGCGCAAGCGGCTCCCGTGGCACAACCGGCAGCTCCCGCAAACACATTTACCGATCCCAGAGATGGCCGTACGTACCGCACGGTAACAATAGGCGGCCAGGTGTGGATGGCTGAGAATCTCAATTTGAATACTGATAACGGCGCAGAAAAGATCAGTTGGTGTTATGATAATAATGAAGCTAATTGCGAGAAATACGGCAGGCTGTATATATGGGACGCCGCGATGAGCGCCTGTGCCGGTATCGGCGCCGGTTGGCGTTTGCCAACCAGTAAAGACTGGGTTGATTTAGTTTCAGCAGCCGGTGGTAATGTCGCCGGCCAAAACCTCAAATCGACATCGGGTTGGAACTATAATGGCAACGGCACCGACCAATTTGGTTTTTCGGCAATGCCCGGCGGCTTCCTCGCCGCCGGAGACGTCTTTGAAGGTATGGGGAGGAGCGGCGTCTGGTGGAGCGCGACGAAAAGGGACGACGGCGACGCATTCACATGGACATTAAGATCAGGGATCAATAGCGTACTCCAAGCCAGTCCCCATCAATATAAGCACTGGAGTTATTCGGTTCGCTGTGTACGTGATAAATAGCGCGTTTTTCTACCTTTCCAATTCGTTTAAATTGGTTTGAGGAGAGGTATTATACAGTTTAAGGGGAAAACGGGACAATAGTTTTTATGTCTTTGGGATGTTTTCGCTATCAGAAATTTCCAACTGCCGATTCCCCAATTTTTGTATTGCCCGATCTATTGAGAGTTCGGGATCAATGGTTTCATCAATGCGCTCACGGCCAACACGCGCAAGCCATAGTTTAAATGGCTCCGCTTTTTTGCTGGGTATAGACTGGATTAGGCGTAATATTTGTTCGGCATCGGCGACGTCGGTTAGACGCATTTTGCTGTCTCTTGCCGACAATTTCAACTGGTGACAATTTGCCACCGTTTCATTTCCCTCTTCTTTTAAACGCTGTTTTAGCTTGTTCCAGTACTTTCGAGCCGTTAGTTCGTCGTCTTGTTCCGTCAGTACCGCCACCACATCAACTACCGAAAACCACCATTTCCCGGCTTCTTCATCCCATTCGGCACGAACTTGTTTTTGCTCAAATAACTTGATTTTACTTTTGGACTCGTCCATTGATATCAATTCCTTTGTTATTAAGCGCCTTGTGCTTTGATACCTTAATTCGGTAATCTTTGGGTAATGCTGAGAGTCGTGAGAAATTGAGAAGTAAAATTTTTGAAAAAACATGAAAATAGAATTATCAATATAATTCACGCAAATTGTCTTTGTTAAAAATTATTTTATTACCAGGCGGCTACGCGCACGCACCGCTAAATACTGTTTAATGGGAAAGCATAGAACAAAATTTCAAATCTCAAATCTCACATAATTCCAAAGGAGCGTCAATTATGAGACGTGTATTTTTTAGTATGTTGGCAATAGCAGTAATCACGGTACTTTTTGCGGCTGTTGGGTGCGGCGGAGGGGGTGACGGCGCTACTACGTTCAGGCTTAAGATTGAAACTAAAGGCGGCGGTACAGTGTCACCGACCGGAACCATAAAGTATACCGTTGGAACAGAAGCCACCGTAACGGCAACGGCTAATGAGGGTCATGTGTTTACCGGATGGTCGGGTGCGTCTACAGCTACGACTCCATCTGTAACGATTACTATGAACAGTAACCAAACGCTTACTGCTAACTTTGAGAGATTTACTGCTACTTTTACAGATTCAAGGGACGGTAAGAGTTATCGCAGGGTAAGGATCGGTAATCAAACATGGATGGCTGAAAACTTGAATTTTCAAACAGGTAATTCCTGGTGTTATGGAAATGATGAAAGTAATTGTCAGAAATATGGAAGGCTTTATACCTGGAATGCCGCGATGAACGCTTGTCCTGCCGGTTGGCGTTTGCCGAATGATGAAGACTGGAATGATTTAGTTGCGATGGCGGGCGGCTCAGAGACAGCAGGCAAAAAGCTCAAATCCCAAACAGGCTGGAATAATAACGGTAACGGTACGGATGAATTTGGGTTTTCGGCTCTTCCCGGCGGCGGCCGCTACGCGGATGGCGGCTTCGACGATGGCGGCAGTTGGGGCCTCTGGTGGAGCGCCGCGGAGGACGGTGCGGGTTGGGCTTGGCGCCGGCTCGTGTATTGGAGCCTCAGCGGCGTGCTCCGTTGGAACTACAATAAGAGTCTCGGGTTTTCTTTGCGTTGTGTTCGGGATTGAAGCGGGGGGCGCGTTTTTTGCGCCTCCCGCCGTCCCACGCCGCGTTTTTTTGCGGCATGGGGCGTAGGCCGGAAGATATAGGGTAGGGTAGATGGTATAGCGTGTTTATCGCGGCGAAGCCAATGGGCGTTTGTTTTGATGTTTCTTTGTGTTAAGTCAATAGCTGCCCGAAAAAATCATCTTGTCTGAAGTGTAAAATACTAAATCATAAAGCGCTTTATAGCAGTTTGACTAATCATTGAGCATTATTTGGAGCGTGAATCTTTATAAAGGCTGTCTCAAAAGGTTTTTTCCACATCCTGGAGGGATGTGCCGCCCGGTAGAATTGCATAATCAAAGATTTTTTCGCATCCTGAAGGGATGCGCCCTCTGCGTTGATACAATTAAAGGATGCATCCCTTCAGGATGCAGGAATTTCTTGGGTAAATACGTTTTCTACCGGGCGGTGCATCCCTTCGGGATGCAGGAAAATGCAAAAATATACAACGATAAACAATGCACGTTTTTTTGTGCTGTTGGCGGTTATGTACCGCTATTTATATTATATATTATTAGGATACTGGCCGGATAAGACAGGCGTATGTTAATTATAACTAAAGGGGTTCTCTCTTAAGCATGAAACGCAAGACTGATATCACCGGTATAGCCTTATTTCTGTTTGCAGCGCTCATGACCGCTAATGTATCTGAGGCTAACAGCAGGAACACGAGGAATGTTAACGTTAATAGTAATAACGCTGC
>WRCH01000188.1 GCA_009784115.1 Chitinispirillia bacterium | reverse complement strand
TGGAGACCCGGTCTTCCTGTAAGACATAGCGGGGTAAGGGGTCTCATTGGTTTTGGAGCCGGTACTATGGGTTTTTATCTTGTCAATTATTTCGCCCGCAATGTTGATAAAGCGTTAATAGGATGGGCCAAAGGCGCTGTTGCGCTTGGATTCTATCACAAAGCTTATCACCTGTTTATTCTGCCTGTCAGCCAATTTTCAATACCTTTACAAAGCGTAGCGGTCACAACTCTCACCAAATTACGCAATGAGCCGGACCGTTACAAAGAATATTTTGTGAAAGCAATAGCCCTGCTCTCATTTGCCGGTATGCCGATGAGTACGTACCTTGCCGCGCTTGGGCGCGATATCATAATACTTCTTCTCGGTGAAAACTGGCTTGGCGCCGCGGATATATTTGCCGTTTTGGGGTTAGGCGCAGGGATGCAGATCATCTATGCTACACAGGGATGGCTGCATGTCTCTTTAGGCCGCTCTGATAGATGGTTCTTTTGGGGGTGTATAAATTCCGCTATCATGATACTCTTCTTTGTCGCGGGTCTTCCTTTTGGAGCCGTTGGAGTGGCGGCAGGGTATACTGTAAGTCTTTACCTGTTGACGGCTCCCGCATTGTGGTACGCCGGCCGTCCTGTAAAGCTTGGTTTGGGTGAGATCATAAGTGCTGTATGGAGAATTTATCTCGCTGCCGCTTTTGCGGGGATATTCACCTGGATTGTGGTTAAACTGTGCGCAGATATGAATATCTTCTATCGTCTATCAATCTGCTCTGCTTTTTTTGCTGTAACATATCTCCTCTGTATAGTAATTCTTTCAAAAAGTTTTGAGCCGCTTGTGCGTTACTGGAAACTGTTTTTACTTTTTAAACCCGGCAAAAAAGTTCAGGAAAGCGCAGATTGATTATAAAAAATCCAACTAAAAATTCCTTTTCCAATGCAGCAAGGTATATTTTTATGTATTGGTACACGGCATGCGTTTGCACTGCACCGCACGTAACTGCACGCAGAGCCGTTTCTGTTGCTTAGCGGCACAGTGTAAACGCGTGCTGTCATGCAGTATAATCAATAAAGTTACCGGATAATTGTGACAAATAAACTTAAAATAATAATACCGCTATTATGTATAGCCTTTTTCTTCGGCTGCCACGCCTATTTTAATACTTTTTACAACGCAGAAGAGGCTTTTAACAGCGCGCGCAGGCCGCACGCCAAGGTTATGAAGAAATTTCCAGACAGTCTTGTTGTGGATCCGAGCCCTCAGATGATTGCGCTCTATGACCGTACTATAGAAAAATCGCTTAAGATGATGGAGGTCTATCCAAAGAATAAAAAACATCAGCCCAAAGCGCATTACCTTATGGGACGCTCCTCTTTTTATAAAAAAGATTTTGATGTTTCAATAAGCCGTATGCGTGATTTACAGACAGAATTTCCTGAAGACAGACTCGTTCCGCCCTCTCTGATATACGTTGCTAAAGCTCATATAATGCTCGATAATCTTGCGATAGCAGAGGAGATTCTGCTTGACCTTTTAGAGAATTATCCGCATTTTAACAGAGACCAGGAGATAACTCTGCTTCTTATTGAAATTGCGATACGGCGCGAAGGGCGTTCGCATGCGCTCTCGCTTCTTCAATCGCTCAATCTCTCCGGAATGCCTATTGAGAAACGGCTTGATATTATTTTGAAGATGGCTGATTTACATTATGAACTCAGGCAGTATCAAACTGCTTTGGGGCTTTTGCGCGGCGCTCCGAGAAGTAAAAAACATCCTTACCTTATGTACAGGGTAGACCGCACATTTTATTTCTGCTACGATGCGATGGATTCTTTAGACGTCGCGCTGAACCATCTTAACAAAATGAGCCGGAACCGTCTTTACAACAGAGAGCATAAAAACGAGATAAATTTTTACAAAGCCGTTACATTGCGCAAGATGGGAGATGTTGACGGAGCGATAGCTTTGCTTCTTGACATTACGCGTGTTTGCGATAAGGGGAACACAGCGGATACGGCCAGTTTGTGCAGCCGGGCATACTATGAGCTTGCGCTTCTTTATCAGATGAACACCGGGGAGTACAGCCTCGCTATGGAGGCGTTTGAGAAGGCGTCCCGGGCGGGTGATCCGGATGCTGTAGCGCGGGCGAACGCAAGAGTTATAGCGCTCAGAAGACTTTTTGAACTGCGCATGGGTGATGAAAACGGAAACGTTACTCCCGCGGCCCGTTACTCGATAGCGGAACTTTTTTGGTTAGATCTGCAGGAACCTGATTCTGCGTATTATCACTATATGGAGCTTTTAAAGGATGAGAGCGCAGACTCGCTTATGCGGCCGCGCACTCTTATTATGGCCGCCTCGGTGCTCAGGAACGAGCTGGGGCAAACTGCCCGCTCAGACAGCTTGCTCCAAATTGTTATTGATGAGTATCCCAATAGTGAGCTTGCGCAGCGGGCGCAGGTTGAGAAGGATGTGAAAGTTACAGTGGTAACCCGGCGCGATTTAGCCGAGCGGGATTTTATGGCAGCAGAAGGGCTCATGGATAACGACATGGTTGAGGCGGTGAAAGCGTTTTACAATGTGTTTAAACAGTATCCCGATATGGACATAGCTCCAAAAAGTCTGCACGCGGCCGCGTGGAATACCGATAATGTGCTGCAAAGAAACAGGGCGGCTATGAGGCTTTACGAAGAGCTGTGCAACAGATATCCTGAGTCGCGGTACTGTACCGAAAGCGCCGCTCCAAGGCTTGCGGCCGCCAAAGATACACTTGAGGCGCGCAGAGTCTTAAGAGAGAAGGCAAAAAAGGAGAAAGCGGAAGCTGATCCGGAGTCGGTTACTGATGACGGCAGTGCGGAAGATACTGATTCAGAGGATGAATTGTCCGCGGAAGATGATAACGGTGATGATGGTATCAATAAAAATGATAATGCTGATACGGGTTCTGATACCAATATCAATACCGGCACAGATGCTGATAAATCCGGGGCCGGCAATATGGACACGGATAAAAATAGTGTTGATGAACAGGATTCAAATAACCGGTAATATACTGGCGAACGGCATAAATTGACACTGCACCGCACGCAGCTGCACGCAGGGCCGTGAGGCTGTTTAGCGGCACAGTGTCAATTTATGCCGTGGTTCAGTATAATTAGTCGTTCCTTAAAAACAGCTTTTGTTTAATAATATCACCAAGATATTGTTAAAAAGATGTTAATAATCTGCAAGTAATGATTTATTTTGTATAAAAAGCTTGCAAATTTTTCTTGGA
>WRCH01000187.1 GCA_009784115.1 Chitinispirillia bacterium | reverse complement strand
TTTGCGGAGCGCTGCCCTGTGGCAAAGCCTGAATGTAAACTTAAAAAACAAGATATAAGAATTGTCGGCGACAGACAGGTGAGGTGCGACTATGCAGAGTAAAAATATTTTCACCGCGACAAATAGCGTCTGTTCATTTGGTCACGGCAAAAAACTTGTGAAAGCTGTGGACGATGTTACCTTTAACGTTGCCGATGAGGAGATTGTCTCAATTGTGGGCGGATCAGGGTGCGGAAAAAGCGTTCTTGCGAAGATGATGCTCGGGCTCTATAAGCCTTCAGCCGGAACATTTCTTTACAAAGACAAGCCGATCACAAATACCCGCGAGCACTGGCGCGACGTGCAGGCGGTGTTTCAGGATCCGTTCAGCTGTTTCAACCAGTTCTTTCCGATCCGCGCTCAGCTCAAATCGGCGTTTGGCATCTACAAAGACAAACCGTCCAATAAAGAGATGGAAGACAGAGTTGACCAGGCGCTTCTCGCCGTTAACGTAAAACCTTCTGAGGTTGCGGGGAAATATCCGTTTGAACTTTCAGGCGGTCAGATGCAGCGCATGCTTTTAGCGCGTATCTTCGTCCTCCGTCCAAAAGTATTAATAGCGGACGAGCCGACAAGTATGGTTGACGCGTGTGTAAGAGCAAACATCCTTGACTATCTTATGAAGCTCAAAGAAGAGTTAAAAATGACAATCGTGTTTATCACTCACGATATCGGATTAGCATACTATGTAAGCGACAAACTCTTTATAATGCACAAAGGCAAAATAATAGAGCAGGGTTCACCCGATGAGGTTACCCAGTCGCCCAAGAGCGAGCATACGGTACAATTGTTAGAGGATATTCCTGAGATTCATAAAGAGTGGATTAAGGCGTAGGAAAGGGCGGATGGGGCAGTCGCCCGTACAAAAGCAGGATGTAGGGGCGATCCCCCGGATCGCCCAAAAATGTAAGGTAATATTATGGTTCGTTACAACATTGATGAAATCGATGAGGAGATGGTTCTTGGGGAGTCGATATTTTTGCCCTCAGGAGAGATGCTCTTAGCCGCCGGGTATCGAATTAAAGAGAGATACAGGCAGCGGCTCAAGCAGATGGGTTATAAAACGGTGCTCGTTCACGTTGAAGGCACCGAAGATGTAATTCCAGACGATACCATCACCCAGGAGTCTCAGCGTGAAATGACCTGCGCCATGAGCGAATCTACAAAAGAGCTCTCCGCCGCCATGGAGCGTTTTCGTCTCAAGAGTAATGCGCATGTTAAAGATGTTATCGCGAAAAACCGTCAGTATCTCAGCAAGTTTATTATGACCTCCGGCATGGCCGCCGCGCTTCAGAAGTTTATAGATGAGATTGTAAGCCAGGGTTCTGTTGTGCTCAATATGTCTGCAATGCAGCAGTCGTGCCCCGATCTTTTAGGTCACGCTATGAATGTTACGATTACCTCCCTTTGTCTTGGCAGAAAGTTCAAATTTTCTTATGACGAGATGAAGCAATTGGGTATCGGAGCGCTTCATTACGATATTGGTTTGATTGTTACCCCGCCTGATATTATCGCAAAAAAACCGAGCGAACGCACCGATGCGGAAAAACGCATTTACGCGGAGCACACTTCGCTTGGCTATGTAATGCTTACGGAAAACGGGTCGGTTCCTCCAACAAGCGCGGCTGTGGTTTTACAGCACCATGAGAGGCAGGACGGCGAAGGCTATCCGCTCAAGCTTAAAGGGGACAACGGGCCTCCTCTTAAAGATATTTCGCGCAGAAATATGATTCACCGGTTTGCGGAAATTGTGATGGTCGCAAATACTTACGATATGCTCACAACCGGCAGGGATTCAGATAAGAGGCTCTGCGTAAGAGACGCGCTGAAAGAGCTTATACAGATGAGCGGCAAGGCGGCTAACGCAGAAGTCGTTAAAATGCTTTTATCAATGGTTCCGCTTTACCCCGTAGGCGCGCAGGTAAAAATAGTGAACGCGCCGCGTCCGGAATTTTTGGGTTTTATCGCTGTAATTGCGAAAAACTGCGCGGAACATCTTGAATCTCCGCAAATTATTATCTTTCAATCAAAAACACGTCAGAAAATAAAACCGGTTCTTATTGATCTCGCGAAGCATCCGGGGTTTGAGTTAGAGCTTGTGGTTTAGTTGTAAAAACTCCCGCGCCACCACTCGTTTTCCGTTTGACAATTATCTAACTTAAATCCGAAACGTAAAGCTTCCTTAATAACATCGTCTTGCTCTTCGGCAAGAATTCCCGACCAAATTAAAAGCGATCCATTTTTTGACAGTGATTTTACCTGTTGTAAAAGAGGTACAGACTCGCTGTAAAGCATATTCATAATTACTACGTCAAATGCAACGGTTGCTTTTAAGGAAGAGAGTTCGCCGATTAGAAAGTTTACTTTTGATCTGTTTGACGGTGGGTTATCGCGCAGATTCTCAGCGAGATTTTCAAGACAGCAGCTGTCAATTTCGACCCCAAGGGCAAGCGCTGCTCCTGCGAGATTCGCGGTGAAACAGAGAATCCCTGAGCCTGTGCCTATGTCAAGTACAGATTTGCCGTTAATTTCGTTTTTACGGTTGATGATTTCCTGCGCCGCAAGGCGCGTTGTTTCGTGATGACCGGTGCCAAACGCCATTTTCGGCTCAATTTTTATCCATGCGCGCAAATCATTTTGAGGCGGCTCAAGCCATTTGGGAGAGACCCAGACTCCATCCGCTATCTGAGCCGGTTCCATTGACTCTTTCCATTTCGCGTTCCAGTCTTGGTTTTCGACAAATTCTATCGTTGAATTTATTGATAGGATTTCAGTGAAGGAGTTAGCTGTATTTTTAGCGTCGTCTTCATTGTCAAAATAAAAGATGAGCTTTATATTAGCTGAACCTGCGGATTCCTCAACGCATCCGCCCATATTATTATTGATGCCTATGGCGGAGGCGATTTCGTGTTGGTCTTCGTTTATTATACAGGTGAGACAGTACATTTTTAACCCCCCGCTATCTTTCCCTTATCCGCATAAGCGGGATTTATTATTAAATCTGCGGCGTAGTCCACCACTTTTTGCTGCCCCATGTCATTCATTGCCGCAAATATTTTAATTAAATGAGCAGCTTTATCCCCATACTGTTTTCTTACGGTTTCTGCTGTAGTTCTGCTCTCTGTTACGTCTGCGGTGTTAACGCCGTACATCTCATCCATAGTTATATCGAATATTTCGCAGAGCTTAAACAGTGTTTCGATATTGTGCAGATTCACGCCTCGTTCCCAACTAGATACGTTTTTAAATTTTTGTACCCCTGCCATTTTCTCTAACTGTTCTTAAGATAAATTGATCCGT
>WRCH01000186.1 GCA_009784115.1 Chitinispirillia bacterium | reverse complement strand
GGACGCGCTACAAGAGCCCAGTAGCCAAATCCATTAAACGCCATGACAAGCGCAGCCGTTATGCTGACTAACGCGGCAACAATTTCAACTGTTGCTATCTGTACAAATTTCATGTTGCGTTTAAGGAGAGCGAGATGCTGTGTTGACAATCCGGCAAAAACAAATGAAATTGCGGATATCACCACTATTTTAGTAAGCCGCGGTTCGTTATAAAACCGCGCGACGTAAGGGGACAAAAGAACTATCAGCAATATTATCAGCAGTGAGAAAAAAACATTGACCCAAAAGAGCGTGCTTACCTGTTTGTGATTAATTTTTTCACTCTGAACAGTAGCGTCGCTAAGCCCAAGGTCTTTAAAAAGCACAAAAAAACCGGTGATAGTCAGCACCATCGCAAGCAGCCCAAAATCAGCGGGCAAAAGAAGTCTTGCCAGAACAATAGTCCCTACGGTGTGAGCCGCGAAATCCACTGTTCTGGCAAATATTACAACACTGCCGCCCTTTATTGCGCGGGATTTTAAATTGCCTTTTAGATGAGCGGTTTCAAATATTTTTTCCCGCTCATCTTTTTTACGGCTGCGTGCTGTTTTAATCAACGAAATTTTATCCATTTTTTCCGCGCATTATACTCATTGTACAGACGCGATGCATCGCGTCTCTCCTATTACAATTTAGACGCTAAATGCAAAAGCCCCTTGTACATTGTAGCCTGCCCCCAATGAAGCATAGGCGTACGCGCCATTACAGAACCCGGATACTGTCTATAGTAAAAATACCCTTTTTTATCCTGCATATTCTCTATTGTCCACAGCGCTACTTTTACCCCTAAGTCAAGAGCGTCTTTGTCATATTTTGAAAAATTCGCAAGTGTATCTATAGCCTGACTTGCGCATTGTATATCTACAGGATATACGCGGCTGTTATAGTATTTCGGCCTGCCGCTCTCCTCAAAAAAGTTCTCCTTAAAGTATTTAAAACCTTTGCGCAGATGGTCGCTGAAATCCTTATCACCTGTATGCTCGTTATAGCATTTTAAAGCGTCAAGGTTATAAGCGGTATGAAAGTTATCAACCCAACGCGTTGAACTCCCTTCCCCATACCACCATGAACCATCTTTAAGCTGACGCGAGCAGCTATATTCCATAGCTGACTTAGCGACTTTCAGCATATCCTTATCACCAATTTTAACCCCCATACGTCCAAGCAAACCGGCGCCGAGCATATTTGAGTTATGGATTGAGCTCTGTGTATACGCAACGTAACTCAGACAATCCCCCGTTGAGGTTTTCTCTCTTGGCAAATCAAGAATCCATCCGCAGACATTTTTAGCCATTTCAAGATAACGCTTATCCCCGATAGCTTCATACGCGTCAAGAAGCGCTTGACCAATAAGACTCGACCATACGATAATCGGCTCATGACGCGGCAATCTTCCCGCGCGGCTTGTGAAATCGAAGTGATTGCCCCAGCTGTGCTTCTCAAATCCGGGAGCTTTATTTTTGTCAAGCCAGTCAAAACAAGCGGCTGCACGGTTAAGATACTCTTTATCGGATGTCATTTTAAACTTTCGGATATATCCCCAAGCCATATAGCCGCGCCCTTTAGTTGAATCCTTGCGGTTTACACCAAAAAGCGGACGCAGGTTAATTGGACTTTGACGCACAAGCTGCTGTAAAAGCCGCTCGGCAAAAACATTACCCATTGTTAAGGGCTTAAGGTATGATGACAACCCGTCAAACGGCTCATAACCCCGGTAGTTTTGAGCCTCAACCCACTTCTCTACCATTTGCGCGCTGTTTTCTATTACCGCCTTTGTAGTATTCACTTGATTCCCCCGTGTCATGAAGATTTATATATTTGATTTGATATTTGCTTTTCTACGTTTGAACATTTTCTTGACAATAGCAGACATCCGCTCCATCTGTTCAGCGCGGTGAAAATTTATAAGTTCTTTAGAGAGCGGCCGTTTTATCCGCCAAACAAATCCATGAGCATATCCAAGCATTAAAAGCGCTCCGCCCAAAATATAGGGCTTGTGCCTCATTTGAAAAACTCCCCGCAAAAGCTGCCAAAGCGGATGTCCTCCCAAATAATAATCCTTAAACCCATGACGAAAACGCGACATAATAAACGAACCGTTTCCTGTGCCCATTTTGCGGTGATGATGGAATACTTTCTCTGTAAATGTCCATGTACGCCAACCCATCATACGCGCTGATGTAACAGCTGCCCAATCAATACCGCCGCCCTTTATAGGAGTGTAACCGCCAATCTGCTCGAAGCACTCTTTGCGAAAAATCTGACAGGCGCCGCTCACATGATTCTGGTCTATGTATCCATGACTGTAGACAAGTTTCCCATCTTCCATAAATGGAGTTCCGCAAACCCCAAGATTATTGTCATGTATAAATTGATCTGTCAAAAATTCAAAATACGCGGGCTCGAATGTTATATCAGCATCAAGATTAGCAATGAGATCGTATTGAAGATGCTTTACTTTATCATATCCGGCGTTAAAGGAGAACACTTTTGCCGCAAACTGCCTATCCTTGTGCGGCGGGCGTCTTACAAGCTCTATCCAATTATATTTAGCCGTATACTTTTCCACTATAGAATCGGTAGCATCGGTAGAGCCGTCGCTTACTATAACCCAACGCTTGGGCTTCACAGTTTGAGCGATTACCGATTTTATAGTCCCCTCGATAAAAGCCGCTTCATTGCGTGCCGGGGTGATAAGTACTAAATCGAGTTTACCTTTTTTTAACTGCATCTTATGATGTCTCCTCAAAAAGCTATTCAAACACTATTTGAAGATTATAAGCCAAAACTGTTCCAAATTTGGAAGTGAAATACAAATGGAGCCAAAATTGGAAAAATTAAGAATCGGCAGGAGTATGCTGCCAATAATGGCTGCACTTTCAAGCATTTTACTTTTTCAGCCTATTATTGTGTTTGATATTGTAAAATCTGATATTTTTTACCGCCCTATGAATTAGCTATGAACATACTTGAAAGGAGCGGTAAAAGTGAAACAAGTCTATGGTTATTGCAGAGTCTCTGCTGCCAATCAAAATGAGGACAGACAGCTTGCTGCCATGCGTGACTTTGGTATACAAAGCGGCAATATCTACTTGGATAAACAATCCGGTAAAGATTTTAATCGTCCGGCATATTTACGATTGCTAAAAAAGTTGAAACACGGTGATACCGTTGTCGTAAAGAGTATCGACCGGCTTGGCAGAAACTACGGCGAGATTTTAGAGCAATGGCGAAAAATCACCAAAGGGAAACAGGCCGCAATTGTCGTTCTTGATATGCCTCTGTTAGATACCCGACAGCAAAATTGTGATTTAACGAGTACATTTATTGCCGATATTGTGTTGCAAATCCTCAGTTACGTTGCTCAAACAGAAAGAGAACTTATCAGGCAAAGACAGGCGGAGGGTATTGTGGCGGCGAAGTCGCGCGGGG
>WRCH01000185.1 GCA_009784115.1 Chitinispirillia bacterium | reverse complement strand
CATGTTTCCGGTGGTGATAGTGCCAGTGTTTATGCCGATTCTCATGCGCATGTCATGTACGATTTGCGGCCATTTATTCCCTTCACTGATCCACTTTTGGCGCAAGTTTTCAAGCTTATGCTGCATGTCAAGCGCCGTGTGGCACGCCTGAAGCGCGTGATCGGGTATGGAGACCGGCGCTCCCCAGAAAGCGACTATCGCGTCTCCTATGTATTTGTCAAGCGTACCGTAACGGGAGAGAAGAATATCGGTCATAGCCGTAAGGTACTCATTGAGAAGCTCAACTAATTTTGTTGGGGTAAGCTTCTCAGAAAATGTTGAAAATCCCGCTATATCGGTGAAAAAAGCGGTACGTACGCCCTCTTCGCCCCCAAGCTGCGGCTTTTGTTTTTGATTATACATAATGTCAATGAGGGCGGGCGAGAGATACTGCTTAAAGGTGCTCTGCAAAAATTTGCGGCTTTTCTCCTCTGTCATGTAGCGGTAAGCCGTAACCACAGAAAACGATATGATAATCATGAAAATAGGCCGCACGATCTCTATCCACAGCAATTGCGAGTCAAAAAGCTGAAACGCTAATATACAGTACATTATAAGAGCGCCCATCGCGCACAAAATTCCCAAAAGCGGCTTAAAAAAAAGAGCCATAAGCGATATTGCCGTTCCCACAAACACAAGGAGGAGAAAATCCTGACGCAAGCTGAAACGGCGTACAAAAGTGTCGGTGAAAATAGAGTTGAGAATAGAGGCGTGAATCTCAACGGCAGGAAAATCCTTCTCGTGCGGAACGGGTTTTATATCAAACAGAGCGGGAGAAGTTGAACCTACTACAAAAACTCTTCCCTCTAAGGGAAAGTTTATATTGTTATCCATAACATCGGAAAAACTGAAATAAGGAAAGGGCCTTGAGCTTGGGCCGAAAAAAGTTATGATGTGTCGGTTGCCGGCGCGAAGGGGGATTCTTACCGTTTTTCCGAAATCACGCCGCTCTCCAGGGGCGATTGCGTTAATATCATCCATACTGTTTTGGAGAAGTTCGTTTAACGAGGCCGCGCGTAAAACGGGAAGCGGCGAGACTAAGAGTCCGTTCTCCCGCCTTACCCAAAAATCAAAAAACAGCAGCTTTCTATTTTGGGAAGGTTCTAAGCGCAAGTCATCCAAGTCAAGCGCCGAGAGCGTTTTAATGTCAGAATCATTAAACCAAAACGATTCCGTTTCGCTCATAAGCTCCCACTCAGTATCTGAATCCCTCAATATTGAAAAGCCTCCGTCAAGTTCAATCTCGTCGTCAACATCCATTTCAAGGATTTGCGCAATTGCGGGGATAAGCGCTCCCGCTCCTTCGTAAGGAATCCTGCCCGCGCGCATTTCGACCCCTATTTTACCGCAGGCGTCTCTAAAGAGCGCAGTGTAAGATGAGATTTTTACCCTCTCATTATTTCGCAGCGCAAGCAATTTTTCACGTTCGTCAAGAATCAGTTTAAGCTGCGTTTTGGTAAAGTCAGGATAAGAGAAGGAGATCGCCCCCTCGCTGTTTTTAAATATTTTAAACGGCTTTCCTATGTCAAGAAATTCATGAGGCCTGAAAATGATCTCGTCATTTGGAGTGCCAAAAAGAGTAACCGCGGTTCTTATGCTTAATGGCAGATAAACAGGATCAAAATTTGAAAACCGGAAAAAGAGCGGAATCTCTCTTATCACCTCGTCAACAGGAATTACGTTTAAGTGCCCTATCTCTCTTGCGCCGCGGGCGTTTTCGGGATATATACCGTCAATTATTGTTTTGGTTTCTTGAATCTGGCTGAGTATTGAGTCTGGAAATATAAGAGCGGAGGAGGGATTTAATGAGTTATGCCAGTCCATGTTCATTCTGTAGGCGACATTTGAGATTAATTGGCGGTAATCGTTCTCGTCTGCCATATTCAGCCCCAAAAATACCCTTCCGGAGTTCTCAATCGCGTTTTGCAGCTGCAAGTCGTAATTTACCGAAGAGAGGAGCTGCTCTTTAAGCCGCGGCACTTTAAGCGAGAAAGTTTCATCTTCGAGCGCGTCGTCTATAATCCGCTCAAACCGCGCCCGCTGATTGTGGTCTTCCTGCGCGTAGAGCAGTACGTCAAAAACGATCGCCGCGCCAAAGCGTGAGGAGAGCGAGTCTATCATTGTGGCTTGAAACCCCCTGTTCCAATTCCAGTACGATCCCAACTTCGCCATGCTGCGCTCGTCAATATCCACAATATGAATCCCATAGTCAGGGTGGCGCACATCTCCCGCCGCACCGCTCAACTCCGCCCGATATTTATAGCGGTAGCGCAGATCATAGGAGGTGTTTTCAAGTTTCTCTACAAAACGGAGAGGATCTAACCCGAGTAAAAGAGCAACACCCAAGCCAACTAAAACGGCAATTCCAAACCTCTTCGCGATTTTTCTAATGATCTTCATAGTTATTAAATATATAATATAATCACCCTTATGGCTCAAATTATATTAATCAATAACAGGGCAGAGGGTTTGCGTGTATTTAGTTAGAATTTAGTTTTTAATATTCATATAAAACAGTATGGGGTATCAATGTCTCATGCGCAGCAATGATTACAGTTAAAAAGATGAACATAGCGACTTTTTTAACGATTTCCCGTGTGGCTATAGCGCCCGTGTTTGCCTTTGTGTTTGTTTGGGGTTATGGCAGCGGCGGCAGCGAATGGCTATGGATCTGTTTTAGCATCGCTTTGCTTATAGAGTTGTCTGATCTTTTTGACGGGACGCTTGCCCGGGCGCGCGGAGAGGTAACTGATTTCGGCAAAGTGGCTGATCCTGTGGCTGACAGTGTCTCCCGTCAAACGATTTTCATAAGTTTTATGCTCACCGGAATAATTCCTCTGTGGATGTATCTTATCTTTTTTTATCGTGACGCCTTTATGCAATTATTGAGGATAGTGTGCGCTTCAAGCGGCGTTGTTCTTGCCGCGCGTAAATCAGGAAAAGCAAAAGCGGTTCTTCAGGGTATTGCTACTTTTGGCGTGTTAGCCGCTGTATTTGTAATGCATGGAAGCGCAAGCGGAGCGGAGGCAAAAATCTGGCGGGGACAGCACCCGGGTTTTTGGATAATGCTGATCCCGGCAATTTACACGCTGCTGTCCGTTATAGATTACATCATTCCTAATCGTAAACTTATTGTTAAGATGATGAAGAAGAAGTAGCTTTATTTCTCGCTCCCGCATCCCAGAGGGATGCGCAGCCCGGTAGAATAACGAATCAAGATAATTTTTTGCATCCTGAAGGATGCGGGAAAATCTTAGGGGTAGACATTTTTTACCGGGCGGTACATCCCTTTGGGATGCAGGAAAAAACAGTTTTATATAGCTCCCTAAACGACCTCAGTTCTCATACAGCACTTCTTATATTTCTTCCCGCTCCCGCAAGTACATGGATCATTTCTGTTGATTTTTTCTTCCTGGCGTACAAATGGTTTGTGCGGGTGAATTTTGCCGTCTATGTAGTACCACTGATTATCAATGTATTTAAAT
>WRCH01000184.1 GCA_009784115.1 Chitinispirillia bacterium | reverse complement strand
CTCTGGGCATTACATCTCTTGTGATCATTGGCGGTGATGATTCCAATACTAACGCTTGCATGCTTGCCGAATATTGCGCGAAGATGAATAGCGGAATAACAGTTATAGGCTGCCCCAAAACAATTGACGGCGATCTTAAAAACGAGTGGATCGAAGCCTCTTTTGGTTTTGACACAGCTTCAAAAGTTTACGCCGAACTTATCGGAAATATTCAGCGTGACGCTAACAGCGCGAAAAAATACTGGCACTTTATAAAGCTCATGGGACGCAGCGCCTCGCACATAGCTCTTGAGTGCGCGCACGCGACTCATCCCAACGTGACGCTTATCTCCGAAGAAGTTGAAAAGAATAAGACAACTTTACGTGAGATAGTAAATAATATCGCTAACATTGTGAAGAAACGCAGCGAAAGCAAAAAGGACTTTGGTATTGTTCTCGTACCAGAAGGCCTCATCGAGTTTGTACCGGAGATGAAAAAGCTAATCAGCGAGCTAAATGATATGCTCGCCGCCACTGCCGCGGAATTTGACGCGATCGAAAGCATCGAAGACAAAATTAAATTTGTCACCGGTAAACTATCGGCAGAAACATCCCCTGTATTCTCAACTTTGCCAAAATCAATACAGAGCCAGCTTCTTGCAGACCGCGATCCTCACGGCAACGTTCAGGTATCACGTATTGAAACAGAAAAACTTCTCATAGAGATGGTTGACGTCGTTTTGAAAGGGTGGAAGAAGAGCGGAGAGTACAAAGGCAAGTTCAGCGCTGTCAACCACTTTTTTGGATACGAAGGCCGCTGCGCAGCTCCGTCAAATTTTGACGCCGACTACTGCTACAGCCTTGGCTATAACGCTTCAAGCCTCATCGCTTCGGGCGTAACCGGATATATCTCTTCGGTGCGTAATCTGACAAAGCCGGCTGACCAGTGGATCGCCGGCGGTATTCCGCTTACAATGATGATGAACCTTGAGCGCCGCCACGGTAAAGATAAGCCCGTTATCAAAAAAGCGCTTGTTGAACTCGACGGTAAACCGTACAAAGAGTTCCTCTCAAAGCGCGAAGCATGGGCAATAGAAGACGATTATCAATACCCGGGCCCAATACAATATTTCGGCCCGAGCGAAGTGTGCGATGTTACGACAGTAACTATACAAATGGAACATTGATCAACAAAACGGGAAATGTTATTCTTCTGCATTTTCCGCGTCCTGAAGGGACGCTCGCGCCGTGTTTTTGGCGCGTCTTGTTAGCCCCGGGTTTCAACCCGGGGTTGGAGTTGCGATATAACTATACAAATGGAACATTAATAAATGCGGCAGTTTGATCATATTATCTGGGACTGGAACGGCACGATCTTAAATGATCTGCCGCTCACAGTTTCAATAATGAACGCTCAGCTAACTAAAAACGCGCGTTCGCCCATGAGCCTTGACGAGTACCGCGGCTGCTTTGCTTTCCCGTTAAGAGCTTTTTACGAAAGCACAGGCCTGGCAAACAGCAATGAAGAATTCATGAAGCAAAATCTCGCGTTTTTTGCCGAGTATACTAAAAAATGCGGTGAGTGTACGCTTCATAACGGCGTTACGCATATTCTTGATACATTTATTGAAAACGGCGGAACTCACTCCATTCTGAGCGCTTACGCTCAAAGCGGTCTTACGTCAATGGTAAAACTGTTTGGTATTGATTCAAAGTTTACGCACATCAAGGGAGCAAGCAACCTTGAAGGGAGTTCCAAAGTAGACGAAGGGCATGCGCTGCTATCCATGCTTGAGTATAAACAATCGCGGATTTTATTTGTTGGCGACACAATGCACGATTACGAGGTCGCGTGCAGCCTCGGGGTGCAGTGCGCGCTTATAGCTAAAGGCCATCAGTCAAAAGAGCGGCTCAGCGGCGCTCAGGCGCTTTTGCTTGATTCACATGATGAGCTTTTGTCTTATTTGTAAGGGTTGACAATTGTAAACCCTTACTGTACTGTATTGTAAAAATTACTGTTTTGGGAGGTCTCTTGGAAAAAGAAGCGTATGTTGCCCGTCAGCCTATAGTAGACAGCAGTGGAAACCTGGTCGCTTACGAGCTTCTTTTCAGAAGCGGAGCGGGAGCGCAGAGCGCTCAGTTCACCGGCGGACAGCTTCAAGCTACAGCCACGCTTCTTGAGAATGTACTCAACTCAATGGGTATTGATAAAATAGCCGGAAATAAAAAAGTATTTATTAACTGCAGCCGCGAAATGATTATAAGCGGCGCTCTGAATATGCTTGACAAAGAGCGGTTCGTTTTAGAAATTTTAGAAACGGTGTCGTTTGATGAACAAACTTTGGAAGCCGTGGAGGCGGCTCATGCAAGCGGCTTTGAGATCGCGCTTGACGACATAGTATTTGAACCGTCGATCCTTCAGAAATTAGCGCCCGTTTTGAAATACGCAAAGTACGCAAAAATTGACCTGACGACAAATACAAAAGTTCAGCGCAAAATGGCCGCGAGCTTCTTTAAGGCAAAAGGGATAATTCCCTTAGCGGAAAAGGTAGAAAACGAAAAAGAGGCCAAAGGCTGTGAAAGAGAGGGGTATGAACTGTTCCAGGGATATTTCTTCTCAAAGCCTGAAACCATGTCCTCCAATAAACTTGACATGGCAATGGCAAGCATACTTAATATGCTTAGTTTACTTCGCAGAAATCCCGAAACCCACGAACTTGAGCAGGAGTTCAAACGTTACCCGGACATGACCGTAAATCTGCTGCGCTATATTAACTCCGCCTATATGGCTACTTATCATGAAATTACCTCCATCCGTCAAGCGTTAACGCTTGTTGGGCAAGGTAACTTAAAACACTGGCTGACACTCCTTTTGTTTGCCCGCACAGGGTTAGATGAAGCAAACGATTCGCCGCTCTTTTATAACGCGATGCAGCGCGCGATTGTTATGGAAAAGCTCGCCTTAACAATGAAAAACCGCAACGTGACTCCCGACGAGGCGTTCTTAGTAGGTATAATGAGCCATATTGACGCGCTGTGCAAAGCCCCTATGGTATATATACTGAGCGAAATTGATCTGGGAGACAACATCAACTACGCTCTGCTTAACGAAGGCGGAGAGCTTGGAAAGCTATTGAAGCTTATGCGCGCGATTGAAACAGACGTCTACGATAACGTAGAAATGATGCTTAACGAACTGAATCTGCCGTACGCCGCTTTAGTGGACAGTATGATGGAAGCATTTTCTACAGAGCAGCCTATAAACTGAATTGGATTGACGAAATTTGAATAATATGGTAACATTGAAATAGAATTTTACCTCATTAAAGAGAGAAACCGATGAGAATTATTATAATTATTTGTATGTTAGTCATTGGAAATACTTTTCGCGCATACAGCGAAAGCGTGCCGGAGGAGCAAAAAGAGCAGGCCGAAAAATCGCTGTCGAGACTTATGGTCATTACCGAAAGCGAAAATTGTCCCTCTTCCGATACCAGAGTAGAAGAGATTTCCGCGGAGGCGTTAGCCGCGGCCCCGTTTCTATTTACTCAGCGCAACTCAAGAGGGCAT
>WRCH01000183.1 GCA_009784115.1 Chitinispirillia bacterium | reverse complement strand
TCCTACTGCGTAAGTTCCGGTTACAAATCTTCATCGTGATGAGATTCTTGACGCAGCTAAACTCCCAATAAATTACTGCGCCTACAGCGCCTGCTTCAGGCGCGAGGCCGGTTCGTACGGTAAAGATACAAAGGGTTATCTGCGTGTACATCAATTCAACAAAGTGGAACTTGTAAAATTTGTAGAACCTGAAAAATCTTATGAGGAACATGAGAAACTTCGTGATCACGCGGAAGGGATTCTCAAAGCGTTAAACCTCAAATACAGAGTTCTGTTACTTTGTGACGCGGATATGTCTTTTGCGGCGGCTAAATGCTATGATCTTGAAGTTTGGGCTCCCGCCGAAAATAAATATCTTGAAGTATCATCTTGCAGCAACTTCGAAGATTTTCAGGCGCGGCGTATGAATATACGTTTCAGAGGCAAAAGCAGCGATAAGCCAAGGCTTGTTCACACGCTTAACGGAAGCGGTCTTGCCACAGCGAGAATTATCGTTGCTATATTGGAGAATTATCAGACCGCTCAGGGCACGGTTATTGTGCCGGAGGTTTTGAGGCCTTATATGGGCGGGTTGACGGAGATTACTGCGGGGTAGGTTAGGTTATCGCAGCATAGTATCGTAGGACATAGGGTGTGGGTGCGCTGGTCGGAGCGTAGGGCGCTGCCCTACTTTGTTGATTTAGGGCTTTCAGCCCAGGGGTAAGATGAGAGAAAAATCTTTGGCTATTGAGGATACACGCGCTTTGGGAGCGCGGCTTGCGCGAATTGCGGTTTGCGGTGATGTGTATGTTCTTGATGGTGATCTTGGTACCGGCAAAACGGAGTTTGTGCGGGGATTTGTGGAGGCGCTTTCGCAGGGCGCGGCGGTGCGCAGTCCTACGTTTTCTATTGTAAATACATACAATACGCCTGTTTTTCCTGTTTATCACTTTGATTTTTACCGCATAGAAGAACAGCAGGAACTTATTTCGATAGGTATTGATGAATACATAAACGGCGACGGCGTTTGCATTGTGGAATGGGGAACAATGTTCCCCCATGCTCTTCCACAGTATACAAAGGTTATTCGATTTAGTGATGCGGGAGATGGCTGCCGCGTCATCGAAGCTGAATTTTCATTTTGACACTTTTATAGTTTCACTTTAAAATAATAATGCAGAATGCAGAAATAAAAACATAAAAATCTATACAATTTCTGCATTCTGCATTTATTTCAAGTAACACTTTTCAATACGTCAAATCAATATGATGTATATGACCGCTGTTTCCGTTCTCATACAGAAAAAATCCGCTTTTACGAATGATACCCTGCGTTTCGTGCTGAGCGCTGTTTATTTCGTAGTTACTGTTAACATGGCCAAGGAATATCGCGCCGATTCCCGCCTCTTTGAGAGTTAGAAGCATAAACTCGCCGCTGTCTTTGTCTACAAACATTATTCTCAGATGTTCAAATATGGCGTCGCCTTCGTCAATCCATCCGTTTCCGTCAGAATCATGAGCGGCAAGCTCCGTAAACCCGCAGCCTGTGTGGGCGCCAAAAAGCTGCGATCCGCAGTTAATCACCCCATCGCCGTGTTTGTCAAACGCTAAAAACCCTGATCCGTTTACAGGCATGAAAATGTTTTGAAGATCATCGCCTATGAGAAGATCAAACTCATATCTATCCTGTGTAAACGAGGGAAGAAGTCCGTCAAAAGAGACAACGAGCGGATCGGCGAGTCTTCCCAGTTGAAGAGCGATATCAATAGAGGTTGAGTTTGAGGTATAAAACTCATGACTCATAAATACGTTCATGTCAAGATGTATTTGGCGGCCGTCGGCGGTTTTTATAATACCTGCCGCCTGAAATGACATCTCCTGATATTCGTAGTAAGTTTCGGTTCTCTGAAAAGAGAGATTCATTTGCTGTATGTTCTGGTCGCCGATTCCCGGCATTAAGTTGAGTTGCTGCTGCTGTATATGCTGTGTAAACTGTGTGTGCTGCGTATGTTGTATATGCTGCATGTGCTGAGTATTGGTGTTAGAGAACATTCTGCGAACGCTGAAAGGGTTTTTTCTGCCTGTCAATCTCTCATAGAGCTGCTCGATCATAAGAATTTTTGCTCTTTGTTCATCAGAAAGGCTGATTCCCATGAACTGTCTTGACTGCTCAGCTCTTGTGACTTCATTATTTGCCGGCTGCTGATTATTTGATAACTGTTCCTGCAGCTGCTCTTGCGCTTCCGGTGAAAGAGCGAGCAGCGCGGCTGCCTGACCATTTCCAATAACGTGCGCAGCGCCTGAGTTTGCGCCGTTAGTTATAACAGCTTGTTGAGTAACAGTATGGCTTTTTACCGAAACAGAAGTTGAGGCCATTGATACGGCATAAGAATCGATTTTCATCGTCCCTCTTTTCGCGTTAATGGTGGGTAAAGTTTTCGGGAAAGCTTTCCTGTCTTGTATACTTATCGGCGAAAATTGTATTTCTTTAACTTTTTTTATTTGTGATTATTTTCCCGCCTCCCGAAGGGATGCGCCCTTTGTGCTGATACAATTATGGGTGCATCCCTTCAGGATGCAGGAATCTCTTGAGGGATACGTTTTCTACCGGGCGTTTCATCCCTTCGGGATGCGGAAAAAAATTAGAGATATGATTCGTGCGGGTGGCATTGCCTTTGCAATTTGAATATTATAAAAGCGGTCGTCAACTTTTCGGAGGCTTTTCATGAGATCGGCTTATATGATATCTATAGTTTGTGTTTGCGCGGCGGTACTTATCTCTCATGAGCGCTGTGAATATGACGCGCCTTTTATTCCAATGCCGTTTGATGTTGTAAACATGATGCTTGAACTTGCGGAAGTAACGCCTGAGGATATGGTATTTGATCTTGGGTGCGGCGACGGCCGCGTAGTTATAAGCGCCGCGGCGATGGGAGCGCGCGGGGTGGGGATAGATATTAACGCGGTGAGAATCAGCGAGAGCGAAGAGAACGCAAAAATGATAGGCGTAGAAGATCAGGTTAAATTTTTCCAAACGGACTTTTTCCAGGTACCGCTTGCAAAGGCTTCTGTTGTAACCATTTATCTTCTGCCGGAGATCAATGTAAAACTGCGTCCCAAACTGCTTAATGAACTTAAACCGGGCGCCCGAATCGTGTCAAATGATTTTGACATGGGAGAATGGATGCCAGACTCTGTGGTCATTGCCGAAAAAAATATTATTTATTTATGGATTATTCCGGCTAATGCCTCTGGAATGTGGAGCTGGCAATATGGCGGCAAAACGGGTAAAAGTTATTCGATGAATATTGACCAAAAATATCAGCGTCTTTCAGGCAATATCACTGACAGCAGCGGAGGCAGCGCTGCACTCAAAGAGTTAGAGCTGCGCGGCGACAAAATCCGCATCATTATTGACGAAGGAAACAAAGGAAAAACCATATTGTCAGGAACCGTAAAGGAGAACGCTATTGAAGGAACAGCTGCTCTCCCGAATGGTTCCAAACAAAAATGGCGTGCGTCAAGAACTGCTTCAACAGTGGCGCCTATTTTTTTTCCTGATGGTGGGATTTAGATAGCCCCGGACAATGCACAGCTCTTAAAAACAGCGGATTACCCTTCTTAAGATCACAGCATTCGCGTTTCGCTTCATCCACTAATTGCTTACGATAGTTTTCGAGTTCCTGTTTTTTAGTTTCGCAAAGTTTCGC
>WRCH01000182.1 GCA_009784115.1 Chitinispirillia bacterium | reverse complement strand
GTCGTCATCCTAACCAAAAATATAAACAGGAGTAAAGAAAAGTGTCTCGTATAGGAAAGGTTCCGGTAAAAATCCCAAGCGGTGTAGAGGTAAAAATTACTGGACGTAAAATTGATGTCAAAGGAGCCAAGGGCTCGCTCTCCCGTGAATTTCCCGCAGAACTAAATGTCGAAGTTAGCAACGGCGAAGTCGTGGTAACGCCTGTAAATGTTGAGGCTGAAGGCACAAAGGCTCTTTGGGGTCTTTACCGTGTGCTTATCAATAATATGGTTGTCGGTGTGTCAACCGGTTATAGAATAGATTTAGAGATTGTCGGCGTTGGTTACAAAGTGGAATTAAAGGGTCAGGATTTGAACATCGCGGCCGGTCTTTCGTATCAGGTGCTTTTTAAGCTGCGCCCCGGACTTGTGTATAAGATCGACGGTCCCAACAAGATAATTATTGAAGGCATAGACAAAGAGTCTGTAGGACAGGCGGCAGCCGATATCCGCAGAATTCGTCCTCCCGAGCCTTATAAGGGTAAGGGTATAAGGTATGCCGGTGAACAGATCCGCAGAAAAGCGGGTAAGACAGCAGGTAAGTAAGGAGTGTTATAAAGATGAACAGCGCAAAACGGAGAGTTGTAGAGAGAGGGCGCCGCGCGGCGCGGGTTCGCAAGTCAATCAGCGGTACGGCTGAGCGTCCCCGTCTGTGTGTGAAGCGCAGTATTAATCATATCTACGCACAAATTATTGACGATGTCAGCGGTAAAACCTTGGCCAGCGCGGGAAGCGTTGGTAAAGAGTTTACAGGTAAAGCCGGTAAAGAGAAACTTAACAAAACGGATGTATCGAAGATGGTTGGTGAGATTCTCGCCGAGAAGGCGGTCGGCGCCGGAGTTAAAGCGGTTGTGTTTGACAGAAAAGGATATCTTTACCATGGCCGCGTTAAGGCTTTGGCTGAAGGGGCGCGCGGTAAGGGACTTGAATTCTAAAAGACAGTTGTTAGTTATTGGTTGTCAGTTGTCAGCAAGAGTTGTTTTAGCTGAAAACTGAAAACTGAAAACTGAAAACTAAAATAAAGGGGTTTTTCCTTTGAGTAATGAAGAGATGAATGCAGGCAGCGGCGGTGAGCTGAACGAGAGAATGGTTGCGGTGAGCCGTGTTGCGAAAGTGGTAAAGGGCGGACGCCGTTTTGGTTTCAACGCGCTTGTAGCGGTTGGAGACGGAAACGGAACTATAGGTCTTGGCATGGGAAAAGCCAACGATGTGACGGAGGCTATCCGTAAGGCTGGGGACAACGCGAGAAAGAATCTTGTGAGAGTCAGTCTTGTTAACGGCACGATACCTCACGATGTGCTTGGACACTTTGGCGCGGGACGTATTATACTTAAGCCGGCTGCTCCCGGTACCGGTGTTATCGCCGGCGGCCCTGCGCGTGCGGTGCTTGAGCTTGCGGGTGTGCGCAATATCTTGACAAAATGTCTTGGGACGACTAACGCTCATAACGTTGTTAAGGCGACTCTCAATGGTTTAAAGCAACTGAAGACAAAAGAACAGATAAGAAAACTGCGCCAGGTGGCGGCAGCTTAAGTATAAGGGGATAAGCAGTGAGCAAGAAAATAAAAATCACTCAGGTGAAGAGCGCGATAGGCCGTCTTGCGAATCAGAAGGCGACAATAAAGGCGCTTGGCATCCGCAAGCTGAATCATTCTGTAGTTCACGAGGATAGCGCGGTGATCCGCGGTATGGTGAACACAGTGAGGCATCTTGTCAAGGTAGAAGACGTAGAATAGAACGTTGTAGGGACGATCCCCCGGATCGTCCGTTCATGCAAAAGAAATAGATACGCAGAAACGCATTGCAATGCGTCTGTACAAAACGGATTAAATCCGTTTACGCCAAGGAGATATAAGCAATATGGTAAAGTTAAATAATCTAAAACCCGGTCCCGGTTCACGCAGAGATACAAAGCGTCTTGGCCGCGGTACGGCGAGCGGCCAGGGTAAAACCGCTGGTCATGGAAGCGGCGGCGACAAGTCAAGAAGCGGCGCTTTTCAGAAGTTCTATTTTGAGGGCGGTCAGACTCCGCTTACACGCCGTCTGCCTAAGGTCGGCTTTCACAGCCCGTTCAAAAAGGAATTTCAGATTGTTAACTTGGCCGATTTAGAAAAGGCTGACGTCGCGGGCAAAGATATCAACGCGGAGCTGCTTCGTGAGCTTGGGCTTATCCATAACGCGGCTGAGCCTGTTAAAATCCTGGGCACGGGTGAGTTTACAAAAGCTCTTACTTTTAAAGTTAACGCTTATTCAAAGACCGCTAAAGAGAAGATTGAAAAAGCAAAAGGGAAAGCAGAGGTAATCTGACCGTGAGTCTTATTGATACCGGACGCAATATGTTTAAGATACCGGAGTTGAAGAAAAGGATAATCTTCACTCTGATTATCATTTTTATATACAGGCTTGGCGGTCACGTACCGTCACCCGGCGTTAACCCTGAGGTGCTCCGCAATTTTATCGCCGGACACGGCGGCGAGGGTCTTTTTGGTTTGTACGACATGTTTGTGGGCGGAAACTTCAGCCGCTTCACAGTGTTTGCCTTGGGTATCATGCCATACATCAGCGCTTCTATTATAATACAGCTCATGGGAACGGTATTTCCTCATTTCCATAAGCTCCAGAGAGAGGGCGCGGAGGGACGCAAAAAATTAACTCAATATACAAGATACGGCACGGTGATTTTCGGATTTATTCAGGCGATAGGTATTTCGATATTTATCTCAAGCGTGCATGATAACGGAATTCCGGCGGTTGTTCCCCAAATGCAGGGTTTTCTTTTTATGGCGACCACTGCGATATCACTGACTACCGGTACGGTTATAATAATGTGGCTTGGCGAGCAGATCACAAGCCGCGGGGTTGGAAACGGTATATCGCTTATTATTTGTATAGGTATCCTTGCGCAGTTGCCCGTATCGGTTGGAGTTCAGGTACGTCAGGTAATTGCGGATCACGGGCATGTCGTTATAGCGCTTATCTTTTTGGCGATAGTGCTTGTTGCCACAGTAGCTGTAGTGATAATGACACAGGCTCAGCGCCGTATACCGATACAAACGCCTAAGAAAGTTGTCGGCTCTAAGATGTACGCGGGGCAGAATACAGTTTTGCCGCTTCGTTTAAACATGGCGGGTGTTATTCCGGTCATTTTTGCTTCGTCAATTATGATGTTTCCGAGCATGATCGGAAGTTTTCTGCCGGTTAATGATTCGCCGGTTCTTCAGGACATTTTTAGACTTTTTGAACCCGGCGGCATTTTGTACTCGCTTATTTACGGGTTATTAATTATATTCTTTACCTATTTTTATACGGCGATTCAGTTTAATCCGACAGACATAGCGGATAATCTTAAGCGTCAGGGCGGTTTTATCCCCGGTATTCGTCCCGGTAAAAACACCGCTCAGTTCCTTGACAATGTATTAACGCGTATTACTCTGCCCGGCTCTGTGTTTTTGGCTCTCATTGCGGTTGGGCCGATGGTGCTTATGAGACAGTTCGGCGGTAATTTTTATTTTGGCGGTACGAGTATTCTCATTGTTGTTGGTGTTGCGCTTGATACTCTGCAGCAGCTTGAGTCGCACTTGCAGACACGCAATTACGCGGGTTTCATGAAAAAAGGCAGCCTGCGCGGAAGGAGATAAATTTTTATCCCGTCAT
>WRCH01000181.1 GCA_009784115.1 Chitinispirillia bacterium | reverse complement strand
AGCGCGGGTTTTCATGCGCGCTGCTTGGATTTAACAATATCAACAACGAACCGCAGTGGCTTTGCGGCAGCGAGATCGTTCCAAATTATTTGCAGATGTCCGCGGCTCAGGAGAAATTATGCTGTTAACATTCTCCTTTCCGCCGCAAGATCTTCCGGATTTTCTTCTGCTCGGCGCACTCTTGGGTATTATTGCGCTCATTTTCATTTACCGTATGTACCTCAAACACAATATTACAATACGTGAAAAGTTAAATAAAGATTTACAGAAGCGCAACAGTTTTCTCACCGCCGTCACCAACAAGCTGCGCAGCACCCAAAGGATTGTTAAGGCAGATCTTAAAATCGCCCGCCAAATTCAGCTCGGTCTGCTCCCCGCCCAAATTCCTCAGATAAAAGAGATGCGGCTTGATGTGATCTATAAACCCGTTGCGGAGGTTGGGGGCGACATTTACGACTTTTTCCAGTTTGACGATAAAAAGCTGGGAGTTTTCATAGGCGACGCTTCAGGACACGGCTTTGCGGCGGCGATGATCAGCACATTGTCAAAGATGTCGCTGTATCACCACACACAAGACAAGCAATCCGCAAGCGAGCTTATTGGGGCTATAAACCGTGATCTCACGGCAAACATCAACTCACATCACTACCTGACCTGTTTTTGGGGCGTGTTTGACTTTGAGAGAAACATACTCACCTACAGCAGAGCCGGGCATCCAACGCCGCTCTGTCTGCGCAAAGACGGAACGCTTCACAACCTGTGCGCCGAAGGTACGCTTCTTGGACTTTTGGAAAACGCCGCTTTTAAACAGGAAGAGTTCCGCTTTGAGCCCGGCGACCGTTTTTTTCTATTTACAGACGGTATGTACGACGTAATCCACAAAAACCGCGGCAGAGAGGCTGAAGCCATGACTTATAATCAATTCGCGCAGCTTATCAAAAAAACATCAATCGAAACGTTTAATACGACTCTGAGCGCGATAGAAAAGAGTTTGAGTGATTTCAAACATGAAGATGATTATACGCTGATAGTAGCTGAAATATACGACAGTGATATTGAAAGACAGCTTTTAACAACAAATCAAATAGATCGGGCGCTGTTGTCACAATGAAAATTTCTGTTTTTTTTATCTTGTTATTGATCTCATTTACGGCCGTTTTGCATGGCGAAGAGTTATCATCCGCGGAGCTTTCTTCTTTGGATACGCTTGTCACAATGCCGGAGGATTTATCATCCAATGATACGATTATTACAGCACCAAAAGAACTCTCTTCTGACAACGATTCGCTTATCATAGATGAAATCAATATACCATCGGCAGAAACCGCATTAAGCGCGGTAACCGAAATTTCCGATGTGAAAAAAAGCGAAACACTGCTGGGACTTGGCGCCGGCATGTCTATAGGAAGCATTCCGCTGTTTACATTGTGGCAGAATTCGCTGCCCGATTCAATAAGTCATATCGGAATAGCGCCGGAGTTCGGCAGAGTTGACGCTGTTAACGACACATTTAACCTAAGATATGTAATTACCGAAGCTCCCGAGGTGTTTAATCTGTTTTTTCCGCTGACCGCGTATGTCTACAACATAAAAGATGACCGTATCGCGTCCCTTGGCCTGTCGTTTTTTTACACAAGCAAACAGTTTCAGGCTATGATCCACCCCGAACTTGTCGATACCCTTGAGCGGCGCGTTAACATAGATGAAAAACTAAGCCTTTACTCTTTCGCGCTTGAGGTTGGCTATCAAAAAGCAATCCCGCCGGAATATTTCAGCATAACGGGATCGGAAAAAACGCTTTTTTCCGCATCGCTTGCCGCAACTCCTTTTAATATGTTCAAGCGAAGCGGCAATGTTAAAACTTCTGTACCTGAAAGTGATGAGAGAATGCAGGCTGTCGCAGAAAATGTACGGAAAAACATTACCGATCTCTCATCAAACGGAAAAGCGCTCTCCTGGCGGCTTGGGCTTACAACCCTCAGGCGCTACAACGAAATCAGCGCTGTTGAGATGGGACTTTTTTACGGCGGCTCGTACAGCGCGCTTTTTTATGATAAAAACGGTTCAAGAACAAGAAAAGGCCAAATTCACATAGCGGAGAATGAACGGGATAAAAATCTCACATTTTTACAAAGCAGAATTGAACTTCGAATGGTTTTTTTAAGATCACTATGCAGGGAAAGAAAGCGCGGCAGTCTTCTTCTTCGTGATGATATTAACAGCAGTATAATTGACCATAATTCTGATAATGACAATAATGATATGGACGACGAGTCATAATAATGAAAGCCGAAAGCAAAGAGATTGAGTCGGTCTATAAAATTCTCGCTGATGAATTTAAAATTCACCGTACTCCCGTAGTTGACCTTATAGAAGTGCAGACAAAAGACCCTTTCAAGGTACTCGTTACCACTATTCTGAGCGCGCGTACAAAAGATGAAATCACTGCCGCGGCCGCTAAAAGGTTATTTGAGCAGGTGAAAAATCCGCAAGATCTTAACAGACTTTCTGAAAACGAACTGCAAAAACTAATTTACCCTGTAGGATTTTACCGCGCCAAAGCGCAGCATCTCAAAAAACTGCCCGCCGCGCTTGATGAGCATTTTGGCGGTGAGATCCCTCAAGATGTAGACGAACTCACAAAACTTCCCGGAGTTGGGCGCAAAACCGCGAATCTTGTTGCCGCGGTTGCTTTTAAGAAACCGGCCGTTTGCGTTGACGTACACGTACATCGGATTTTTAACCGCCTCGGTTATCTAAAGACAAGCACGCCTTTTGAGACGGAGATGGAGCTCAGGCGGATATTTCCAAAAAAATTCTGGACAACCTTCAACTCATACTTCGTCTCTTTCGGACAGCATACGTGTCTGCCGGTAAAGCCGAAATGCGGGCAATGCAAGATTAGGGAGTATTGTTTGTTTTTTGCTATACTGAATAACGGCATAAATCTACACTGCACCGCACGCAACTGCACGTAGGGCCGGCTCTGTTGCTTAGCGGCACAGTGCAGAATTTGCCGGCGGATTGGCATAACATTCGACTTTCTGTATCTTAATCATATTGGTATTACCCGAAACCCCCACCGGAACACCGGCGGCGATTATAACAAGATCACCATTTTTTACAGCGCCGGTTTTAAGCGCGCATTCGCCGGCGTGCGCGATGAGATCATCGGTGTTATGCTTTTCCGCCGCGTGCACAGGTATTACCCCCCAGCTCAGCGCAAGCCGCAGATAAGTTTTTTGCGATGTAGTAGCGCCAATAACCGGTACAAGCGGCCTGAAACGGCTGATTTTACGCGCCGAACTTCCGGAAAATGTAACGGTTATAATAGCCTTGGCGTTTAAATCATGCGCGGCGGTGGCGGCGGAGTGTGATATCGCGTCACTTATGCAATCCACATCTACCGCGAGTTCGTAAAATCTCTTTTTATAATTGATAGCTTTTTCTGTTTGTCCAATAATTTTGGCCATAGTTTTAATTGTTTCAATAGGATATTTACCTACGGCAGTTTCGCCGCTGAGCATGGTTGCGGAGGTTCCGTCATAAATAGCGTTGGCGACGTCGCTTATTTCAGCGCGCGTGGGGCGCGGGTGCGCTATCATGGATTCAAGCATCTGCGTAGCTGTTATAACAACTTTACCCGCCTCGTAGCAGCGCTTAATAAGTCTTTTTTGTATACCCGGCAGCTCCTCAAACGGAATCTCT
>WRCH01000180.1 GCA_009784115.1 Chitinispirillia bacterium | reverse complement strand
GCGGCTCCTATCAGAATACCGGTATCTCCGGCGCTGATGGAAGCGTCTGCCTTACCCTCTTTCTGGAGCGAAACACAGCGCACAATAGAGGAACCTTTGCGGTTCTTCCATACCATTGAGCGCCACTCCTCTTCACTTATAATATCCGGACAGTGCTCAATAATAAATTTTGATCTGTCAAAACTAAACTCTTTTTCCAGATCGTCAAGCACACGATTTATGTGAACTCCGTCGCCGCATAGATACGTGACAAAGGGAGTAGACGCCGTCTTACTTGCGGCAAGAATTCCCCGCACCATTACATCCGGCCCAAAGTCTCCGCTCTGTACGTCAACGGCAAGCCTAATCACGCCGCCCCTTTTGCGCCTGTCTGTTCTTTGCTGACATCATACCCAAATTACTCTTCTGGGGTGATGACTTCCGCGCCTGCGTAATGACCGCAGTTGCCGCAGACTCTGTGCGCAATTTTAGGCTGCTTGCAGTGTGAACAGAGTGTAGGGGCAACGGGCGAAAGCGCAAGATGACTGCGTCTCTTACCGGTGCGTGAACGGGTTTGGCGCTTCTTTGGTTCTGCCATTTTTTACTGCCTTTCTTATGAGCCCCGGGTTTTTACCCGGGGTTACCGATCGTGCACCCCTCCGGGGTGCGGAAAAGATTAAATATATATCTTAAAAATATCTAAGTTCTAAGCTATCATTTCTATTATTTCTTAAGCTTTTTCAGCGCTTCCCATCTTGGATCAATTGGAAGTTCTTTATCATTACCCGAAACAGAATCTTCCGATTGAAAACTAATCCCGCTGTCAGAAAGCTCTATCCCCTTGCAATCATCGCTGCAAAGAGGTTTTAACGGGAGCGCGATCATTATCTCATCATAAACGGCGCTTGAGATATCCACTACTTCATGGTTAACATCAAAGAAAAAATCTGTACCGCTGTCATCATCAGGAGAGGGGCCGAATTTCCCCTGTTCCTCCTTTATGATAACCCGCAAACTGCCGCTTACTGTTACGCCGTAATCTTCAAGACAGCGGCTGCACTGCATCTCAAAAACACCTTGAAAATGCACGCTTACAACAATCATCTCACCCATTCTGTCAATCTCAGCAGCAACGCGTATCTTTTCAGAAAATGGTGGCAGAGTATCTTTAAATTCTTCGAGTAACAGATCCTGCTTAAGCTGGGAGTGACCCTGCGGCACAACCCTTACGTCTATCTTCATAAAATCCTATTCCATAATATCTGACTGCCAATTAGGGCGCAGTAATACAAAATATGAAAGTTCTGTAAAATAATTCAGGGCAAAAGCTTGTGGGGAAAGTTTTATAAATTATGACTCAAAAATGTTTACAATCACAGCAGAACCTTCAATTGTCTGCCCGTCACGCATATCCTCAGAATAAACTTTTGTACACCCGTTTTCACGCGCTGATGACAAGATGAGGCAATCCCATTGCGGACATAGGCGTAAACGAGAATATTTGTATCAACAAAAATTCTATCGTTCATGCAATTCATCTCTGTTATGACGCTTGAAGTTTTTCACACGCACAGGATTATCCATTATTGGAAACTTTTTTCGAGGTGTACTTTTTCCTGTCTGTTCTGAAATTTTCACGTACGATAAAACTTTTTTAATCACCTCTTTTACCTTGCTCTCCCCAACACCCTTTGCGATAACCGACGCCCCAGGCTCAGCAGGCAATATAAACCGAAGACTCCCGCCGCACGCCTTTTTATCGGAAAACATTGCGTTGTAAATTTTGTCAGCATCAGGCGGTGACGGCAGAGCGGGGAGGGGCAATCCCTCAATAATTTTATCGAAAATGTTCCAGTGATTTTCAGGAAGCGTTTTATTTAATTTCGCAAGCTCAACCGCGCAAACCATCCCCCACAAGACCGCCTCTCCGTGGAGAAGCCCTTCAAATCCATAAAATTGCTCAAAGGCGTGAGCGAACGTGTGGCCGAAGTTTAAAAGCGCGCGTGCCCCCGCTTCTTTCTCATCTTCACCAACAACAGCGGCTTTTATGCGGATACTTCTCTCTATACACTCCATCAGCGCTTTTGGCTCAGATCTCAATATTGCATCTTTGTTATCCATGATAAATGTAAACATTTCATCTTTACCAAGAAAAGCGTACTTAAACACCTCCGCGTAACCTGCTATAAATTCACGACGCGGAAGCGTCTTCAAAAAGTCAATATCAATCCACACTGCTGCTGGTTGATGAAACGCGCCGATTAAATTTTTTCCAAGCGGATGATCAACCGCGGTTTTGCCCCCAACGCTTGAATCCACCATTGACAAAAGCGTTGTGGGAACCTGCACATAGTCAACCCCGCGCATAAAGCAGGCTGCCGCGAATCCGGCCATATCCCCAACTACACCGCCTCCAAAAGCGATGAGGTAACTTGAGCGGTCAAGCCGTTCTTTGATAAGCGTATCAAGAATACCGCTCCATGTCTCAACGGTTTTATATTTCTCTCCGTCAGGAACGATATGTACGATGCTGCCGGTCTCTTCTGTTAATGTATTGATGTATGATGAGTAGAGCTGCGCAAGTGTATCATTTGTCACAAGAGCGCATTTTCGCCCTTTAAATTTATCATTCAAATACGCACCGAGTTTCGGCGCGTTTCCGCTGTCTAAAAATACGGGATATGAACGGGATTCTAAATTAACGGTGATTTCCATAATATCATAAAATAATTTACGCCTTTTTTAATAGGGGTAAGACAAATAAATTGAACCGCAATTCATTTTAATTGAATTCACAGCATAATATCAGGATCAACCATAAACAGGATTGGATCTACCGGTTGTCCCGCAAAGTGGACTTCGTAATGAAGATGCGGGCCTGTGGATTTACCGGTTGTGCCTATTGAGCCTACCTGCTGACCCCTTACAACGTTTTGCCCCGCCTTCACTTTAATGGTTTGCATGTGAGCATAGATGGTTTTATAGCCGCTTTCAAAGTGATCTATTTCTACTACATTTCCGAAATATTTTTTTTTGCCCGCAAAACTCACTCTTCCGTTTGCTGTCGCCCACACCGGTTTCCCTGCTAATTGCGCTATGTCAACGCCCATGTGAAACGCTGTTCCCTCGGTTACAGGATCGGTTCTTGAGCCAAAATGCGAGGTGATAAATCCTTTTGAGGGTATACCCCGCGGAACATACGAGGGGTGAGACGCCGCGTACTCTGCGGGAAAAGCGTAATATGAAGGCTGCGCCAATGTGTGAACAAGCTCATTTAATACCACAGAACGCTGCGTAAGGCGCTCATGTTTTTTAACCTCAGCGCTAAAGGCGCTGCGCTCAAGCAGATATACGCCTGCATGCCAGCAGATCCGGCCATATCCCGTAATAACAAAAATAGCGAGAGCGGCAGCTAATATAATACGTATAGAGGATAACCGCAGCCGTTTGCACGATTTATTTTCATTTATGAGAAACATCATAGTGGCTATTATTTTGGAGCAATAACCGCGCCAAAACAATAATGCAGAAGCTTGCATATAAATAATCCTGTATAGAGTATGTTATTAACAATAATTGTACCAAAATGACGAATAAATATATATAAAGGTTTGCATAAAAACTTGTTTATTTCGGCGGAGCCAATGATCACAGATAAAAAAATATTAAATTGGTATGACAATTACACCGGATCATTTCGTTCAGATGATGAAGATACAGAGAGCGCGATGAGGCTTAAGGAGCAGCATTGTAAAAGGGTTATGGGTGAGATCATACAAAT
>WRCH01000179.1 GCA_009784115.1 Chitinispirillia bacterium | reverse complement strand
TCTATACCCAAATCATTTGACAATAACGGAAACATGCTGATTATCCTCGTCTCTGACCTTTTTAGTTAACTTTTTTAACCGGCAGCGCCATCTTTTTTATCTGTTGATGGGTATACTACCGTAGAATATAGAAAATACTATAGTTTGCAATCGGTTTGGTAGTTTTTGTTAAAAAAAATTAAATAGTAAAAACAAGAGGTTTTAAGAAGGGGCGTAATCACTCCTGTTCGTCCAAGCCGGTTTCTTCTTGTGGATGACTCTGTTCGTCTTCATCACCCTCAGAATCTTCATCCCCTGTAACAATAACTTCATCAACAGCAACCGATTCCTCTTCGGCAGCTTTTATCTCTTCCTGTAACGGTTGACGCTGTTCCTCTTCCGTTTCAATAGAATCCTCATCATCAATAACGACAACTTCAATCTTATCATCATCCAAAACTTCATCACCGATATCAATTTTTCGTTCGTCTAAATTTAATTCTTCCTGCAGCTGCTGATGTTTATCTTCAACTTCATCTTGCCTGTCAAATTCTTCTTGAGAGACTTTTGACGGCTCAGGCGTTCTATCCCTGCGTCTGCCGCCCAAATTATAACTCAGCCCCATGCTCCACTTCAGATCGTAATCGTCTACAAGCGCAGACGGCACAAAAGCTGCGTCAAATGATATTCTGTCAACATTAAACCCTATGCCAAGCGAAAAAATCTCACTCTCCCAACCAAAGCGTTTTCCGATCCGCAAAGCGATAGAAGGCAGTACCCACACCTCGGCGCCTACGGGAACGCTTATTGTTTCGCTGTCGTCTCTGTAAACTATATCTGCCGCCGCTGTAAACGGAAAAGTTTTAATTGTGTCCATCCACGCGGCTCCGGCTCTTGCGAATCTTGGCACTAATTCATCACCCCATCCAACAGATACGGGTGATGAAGATGAAGACTTTGAATTTTGCCATGAGTTTGCAAAACCATGAAACCCAGCGGCTCCAAGGTTAAGTTTGCCGTCAAAAAGCGTGTATCCAATACCGGCGCTGAGCGTAACCGCGTTATAGGTCTCCACTATCCAAATACGGTCCTGAACCATTTGAGCGCTCACGCCAACGGCGAGCCGGTCGCGTATAAATCCTGCTCCAATTGAGCCTATTGTAGTACTGCTTGACGCTGCTGATCCAAAGCCCTTCTCGTCACGCGTCTCGAAATCAACGCTGCTTGAATAAAATCCAACAGCGGCAAACGAGGTTGGAAAAATAAGCGCAGATTCAAAACCGCCCTTGTTAACGCCGCCGGGCATCCGGCCGAATTCAACAGCGGTGTATGGATGTGCGGAAAAAAACGGCGCAACTGGATTGTAATAGCGAAATCCATCCCCGCCCAAAGCTGTTCCAACGCTGCCCATAGAGATTTTTCTAACGCCAATCGGCTCGTCAAGCATCAAAAAACCATACCCGCGCCCGCCGCCCGCAAACGCAAGAACACAAGTCAGTATAATTGATAAAACTATTTTTTGTATCATCAGAAAATTGGCCTTTTTACTCTTCAAAAGGATATCGTAATGTCAAACTGCTGATCAATTCCAGCCCATACCCGGTCTGTTGTCAAAGCGTAATTAAAAAACGCGCCCTGTTTAAATCTTTTCATATCATAAGAAAAACCAAGCGCTATGCGCGGTGAAAACGTCTCCCAGTATTCTCTGGAGTCTCGGCGCATTCCGCCCGAAATATCCAACTCTCCAATTCCCGCGCGAAGAAAAAGCTCATCGCTGAATTTCCATCTCGCTCCCGCGGCAATCACCATTTCCGGATGACCAAGGTATTTGCCCTCTCCATCAAAAAAATAACTCTGGGCGTCAACGTTCCACACTAATTCCCGCTCAAAAAGTGATGTTTTGTGCGAAGAGGCGAGTACAAATATTGGAGGAACTGTTTCATCAATGACGGAGTTGAAATCACTGTCGTAAACATTAATAAACCATGAGTTATGCCTCATAAGATTCTTTACACCGCCGGCGAGTGTCAAATTAGGGGTCATTCTGTATGAAGCCATAATATCAAGACCGCCGATGCTTGTTACAGAGGAGTTCTCTATAGAACCTTGAATTGGAGCCGTGGGCAGACTCTGATAATTTACAGATACAGAGCCTCCTGCAGATATTTTTCTTGACACATAATATCCCGCTCCTATACTAAGAGAGGCCGCTGTCATGGAAGCGCCGCCAAGCTTTCTTTCAAATCCCACGTTGCCTTTATCATCGTAATATCCATCATACAAATTATTGATAAAGGGATCGCCCCGATAGACAAAAGAAACTCCCATTCCCACACGCGGAGGCACCCTGAAATCATACGACGCCCACCCCTCCGTACGGCCAAGCGAACGCATACCTGCGCCAAACGACGCCCGGCGTTCTCTTAGAAGCGGCAGGCGGGCGGGATTATACCACGAAATCATATATTCAGGGTCTGCAATCGCGGCGCCTCCCATTCCAGACGCCCACGCACCGGCAGGAGGCCTGAATACAACGTCGGGGAGTCCGGCGCTCCACGAGGCTTGAGCCGTTTTGCATAATGTTAACCCAAGCAAAACAACCAAAAGCGGCAAAGATGTTTTATTTCGCAAGTATGACTTTACCATGGAAACGATCTCCGCCTGTAGAAGTTATTCTGTAATAGTAAACCCCGGGGCTCACTCTGCGCCCCGCCTTATTTGTACCGTCCCAAAAATCGACCGCCGGAACCGTTGAACGGCCAGAGGGAGTTTGAGCCTCGCGCTGTACTCCATTTACAACAGTCTTCACATGATTCATATTATAATCGTACACTCTTATAGTGACATTGCCATTCTTTTTGAGTCTGTATACAAACACCGCTCTTTCGTATCTGCCGTCAGAACCGCCGCGTATGATTCCCGGGAGCGCGTATGATTCGCCTGACCTTACTTGACGGAGGTGATGTATGGAAATCATATCTGTATAATCACCGCTTACAGGATTCGCGGATTTGCTGAAATATAATCCCGAAGACGTTGCGACAAGGAGCGTTCCAATAGAACCTGCGCGGGGCAGAAAAAGAATGTCGTTGATTTTGGGGTCAGGATCGCTTCCGGCGTCTGCAAGCATAAGACGAAACTCGTGAGCGGTTAATTTCTCTTCTGTACCGTCAAACATAATGACTTGATTATTTTCAAAAAGAGCGTAATACAATCTTCCTGCGGCAGGAAAAATAGCAAGAGGCGTATTATTAAGCGCTTTATGCCATTTGTCATCGTCAGATAAGCGGTAAAGTGAAACTTCATCCCTGCCGTTATTTTTCACGTTGATAAAAGAGTACAACTCGCCTTCAAGCTTAAACGCTGCAATAAATGAGGAGTCAATACCCAGAGTTACAGCGGGATCATTCCATTCTTTACTTATATTATCGTAGTACCAAAGTTTCGAGCGTGTTGTTACCAAAAGGGAGTCGCCATTAACCGCAGCCGACAGCACGGATGCGCTGTTTATGTCGGCAGGCGGGGATAAATTTTCAGCGGATACCGCTCTGTCTAAATCAGGTCTCAAAACTTCAATTGTACCTGACGCAGGGTTATAGCAGATCATCCCGCCGTCTTTAAACGGAACCCAAAATTTATTATCAAAAAAAACTAACCCTCCCATAGGCCAGGCTGTCTCGTAGATGTCACTGCTGGAAAATCTGGAGAATCGAAACTGCTGCAGCTGCTGTCTGCCGCTTCTGTGGTCGAAATGCCAAAAACTAAAACGATTACCGCCCTCGTGCATAAGCGCCGCCGCGCCGCCGCGC
>WRCH01000178.1 GCA_009784115.1 Chitinispirillia bacterium | reverse complement strand
TTATTCATGTAAGCAATCATGAGGACTTCGTTAGTAGTGAAATCCTGCGCTATAGCCGTAACAAGTCCCTTCTCATCAAACTTTATGATGTCAATTAATTCGTTCATCTTTGTATCCTTGATAACATTTTATAGTGAATAATTATATTATGCTTTGATAACGATTCCTGCATCCCGGATGGGATGCAACGCCCGGTAGAAAACGCATTTCTCCAAAATTTTCCCGCATCCCTGAGGGATGCGGGAAAGATCTTGTTTTTGAGCCCGCCCTCTATTGGTGTTCATTCCCTGACCTGTCCATCCCCCCTCACAACCCACTTATAAGTAGTAAGATCATCAATCCCCATCGGCCCCCGCGAGTGCAGTTTGTCTGTTGATACGCCGATCTCGCAGCCCATGCCGTACTCCCCGCCGTCTGCAAATCTGGTGCTTGCGTTGATCATTACGGACGCTGCGTCAACCTCTGTCATAAATTTTTCTTGCTCAGATTTACTTTCACTTATAATAGAATCCGTATGACGCGAGCCGTAAGTATTTATGTGTGCGATAGCCTCGTCAACCCCATTAACAGTTTTCACATTAAGCCGCAGATCAAGATACTCTTCACCCCACGCCTTATCGTCAGCCGCGATAATTTTATCAGACAGCTTGCAGCCTTCGTTATCACCGTAGAGAGTAACGCCTTTGTCAATCAACGCGTCAACTATTGATTTGCGTTTCTGTAAATCCAGCCCAATATCCAAAATAAGCGTCTCCATCGCGTTGCAAACCCCGGGACGCTGTACTTTCGCGTTTATTGCGACGTCAACAGCTTTTTTCATATCGGCATTGGCGGATACATATACGTGGCAGATCCCGTTATAATGTTTTATCACGGGGATAAGAGATTTTTCCGCCACCATTCGTATCAAGCTTTCACCGCCTCTTGGGATTATGAGGTCAATCTGCTCATTCTTAGTGAGTAAGATTTCAACCGCGGCTCTATCAGTCGTAGGAATAAACTGCAGCGCGTCCGCGGGAAGTCCTGCCTCCTCAAGGCATTTTGAGAACAGGGCGCAAAGCGCGCTGTTTGAGTAAAAAGCCTCTGACCCGCCTCTGAGAATCACCGCGTTGCGGCTTTTAAGACAGATCGCGGCAGCGTCAACAGTAACATTAGGGCGTGATTCATAGATAATCCCAATCACACCAATAGGCACACGCATTTTGCTGATGTTAAGCCCATTGGGACGAACGCGCTCTTCATAAAATGTACCAACCGGACTTTTTAAAGCCGCTACCTCTTTGAGTCCCTGAATCATAGAGCCAAGCGTTTTATCAGAAAGAGTAAGGCGGTCAAGCATAGCGGGCGATAACCCTTTTTTCTTTCCCGCTTCAAGGTCTTTTTTATTCTCTTCCTGAAGCGCCGGCTTGTTTGACTCAAGGTATTCAGCCATTTTAAGCAGCGCGGCGTCAACACTTTGTGAAGAGTGATTTTGAAGAACGAGCGACGCTTTGCGTCCTTTACATGCAATATCGCTCACTAATTTTTCTAATTCAGATTTTTCCATCTTTTTGGCTCCGGGAATTCAAGTAAAAATTAACTGTGTAAAAATTTTAATTATCGTTACTTAACCACCATCTTAACCGATTCTTTCCACGATGTGCCGCTTGTAACGTTAATAATATATGTCCCGCGCGATAATCTTTTCACATTGATGACGTGGTCGCCCTGATTTAATTTCAGCGTGCGGAGTTTTTTGCCCTTTATGTTAAATATTTCGACCTTGCCGCTATCCGCAAGGCGCACTTGCAGCGTTCGTCCTGATACCTTTACAGATGGGCTAATGATTTCCGGTTTCACCGGACTGCGTTTAACCGGCGCTCCAGACAGGTCTCCGAGGCAAACCACGTCTTTTATCCAAAGCCCGCCTTCGCTTTCGCTCAGCCCGTTTATTGTGGCGTCTATCGCCCATTCGAATCCTATTATCAGCGAGCTGTCTCTGTTCACGCGCTCGCCGAATCCTCTTTGCCAGAAGTACCCCCAGGGTATTCTCACCTCGGTCCAGTCATTGACCGCAGGCGCGATTTTGTGGTTCATTGGGTAGTCGAAGTTATTTGGGTTTTCCGGGGTGCTTCCCTTGCCCTGACCGAGATTGCTTTGTCTCACCTGGAGGCTGTGAGACGCGCCTTTGTATGTGTAACCTATGCCGTATCCGCATTGGGTCATCCGCCCCCTGGTTACCTCAAAACCCATCCCGACCCAATGTTCAGCGCCGGATGATGTAAATGTCAGGCGGTGGGCGCCGTCATCAAACGCGTTAGCGGCCGTGGATGTTGCGCCGTGGTAGGAGTACCATCCGCCGGAGGCGTTTATCCTTGAAACAGGGCCGTTAAACTCAGGCCAAAATGATGTTTGCGTAACGGTCGTGTCCCTGCCGGTCAGCAAGCGGTACACATATCTGCCATGCGTCGTCATGCGGGACGGGTCTGTCCAATTTGACAAATCGCGATAGTTATAGTTCATCGGGTTTCCCCAGACTTGCCAGAAATCAAGTTCGCTTCGTCCGTAGAAGTTGCTTGCGGCAACAGCCCACGCGCACCACGAGATTTCATTTGAGTCTAAAAACGCGTGCCACTTGTCAGCCGCGGCAAGGTTGGGGGGCGCGTAAATATCATGACCCTTGCCCGACCCCCACTCGCTTACGAAGACTGGAATTCCCGCGTTGAGCGTGTTCTCTATCATCGAGCGGTAAGTTGTACCCGCCGAAGCGAACCACGGATGATCTGCGCGTTCCATCCGTCAACCATCGCGTCAACAGCCTCTCTTACAAAAAACCGGTCGCTCCCCCAGTCGCGGGTGCTCCACTGCATGCTTGGGCCCTTCAACTGAACGGTCTTGCCGGATTTTTCACCGACAAGTTTACTCCCAACTCTTACAAGGCGCCCATGCTCTTCAACCGGCCCGGCGAAAACGTTTGCGATCGGCAGAGTGGCAAGCGCGCAAAAAACGAGCAGACTCTTCTTACCAAATAACCTGGCTAATGTTGTATTAATCATTATGTAGTCTCCATAAAGTAAATTTTCAGTTTCCCATTATGACAATATTTTTCTTCCAACCTATTTCTGTCAATAAGGAGGGAAGGGGTTTAAGGCGAATTTCTGCACCCATTGGCTGCAGAATTGTGTTTTTGCTGTGAGAAAGCTAATGACTCGTGAAGAAAGCTTAAAAATACATAGCGCGGGGAAAGAAAGGTAACAGATTCAGTCAATAATGCGAATCACGATGAGGTACAATTTTGGTTTTTATAGCCTCTTTCAAGGCATTTAGGGTTTCGATGCTCATACGTTTAATATATAATATGATTTTAAATTAATTAAGGTTTTTATCAGATTGGCGGCAAATCCTGTACCAGATATATTTTTGGGAACCTTAAAACGCGAATCAATATAAATACATTCACAATTACTGTATATATGCCTTACGCATTTAGTATTTTTATATATTATACTTAAATTTTCGTAATGCTGAATAAAAAGGTTAGTAAAAAATGGATAAAAAGTGCGAGGATTGCGGAGTAAATCTGGCTATAGTCCATCTCACGCACATTATGCAGGGTAAGGCGCACACTTTTCACCTTTGCGAGGAGTGCGCGTCCAAGCGCGGCATTACGCTCGGGGAAAACAGTGATGGACAAACGGTAGCGGAGATATCGTTAGAGGAGCTTGAGGAAGAAGTTTTGTGTCCCAAGTGCTCGCTCAAACTTACGGAGTTTCGCTCTGCGGGCAGACTTGGATGCGCGGAGTGTTACATCGCTTTTGAGGCGGCGGTAACAAGGATTTTTCAGCAGGTGCATGGAAGCACGCGGCATAAGGGAAAAAAGTACGGGGT
>WRCH01000177.1 GCA_009784115.1 Chitinispirillia bacterium | reverse complement strand
TATACAGGAGTAGAGTTGGTTATTACCCTTAAAGCTCTGTCAAAACTTATTTTATTGAAACCGGCATTTAATTGTGGGATTTATAAATTCAGAAATCATGAAATCAATAAAAATAGAGCGGACAAAAGCAGCTTGGAATCCGTCTGCCAAGTATTCAAAAGTCACTGATGGCTGCAAAAAAAGAACCGGAGGATGACACTTATGAATAACAAATGCGATATCGGGGTAATCGGCCTTGCGGTGATGGGTCAGAATCTTGTGCTCAATATTAATGATTGTGGATTTAGCGCTGCTGTTTATAACAGGACTGTCTCAAAGGTCAATAAGTTTTTGGAAGACGCGGCTGCTAACAGGAGTACGATAATCGGCGCGCATTCGCTTGAAGAGTTTTGCAATCTGTTAAAAAGACCGCGTAAGGTGCTATTGATGATTAAGGCCGGCAGCGCGGTTGATGAATATATTGAAAAACTGCTTCCGTTTTTGGAAGATGGCGACTGCATAATTGACGGCGGCAACAGCTTTTTTAAAGACACGGCAAGGCGTACAAATTATCTAAAAGAAAAAGGGATACTGTTCAGCGGGACCGGAATTTCCGGCGGTGAAGAGGGGGCAAGGCGCGGGCCATCTATTTTACCCGGCGGGAATCCGCAGGCGTGGCCGCTTCTCAAAGATATTTTTCAATCTATATGCGCCAAAACTCCTGCCGGTGAACCCTGCTGTGATTGGGTTGGCTCTGACGGAGCAGGCCACTATGTCAAGATGATCCATAACGGTATAGAGTACGGCGATATGCAGCTTATCTGCGAAGCGTATTCACTGTTAAAAGAGGCGCTTGGTATGGGTTATCCGCAGATCGCTGAAACTTTTCATAATTGGAATAAAACGGAGCTTGACAGTTTCCTTATAGAAATAACGGATAAGATACTGCGCTTTAAGGATGATGACGGTCAAATATTTTTAGAAAAAATTCTTGATACCGCCGGACAAAAAGGAACAGGTATCTGGACGTCTCAGAGCTCGTTTGAGCTTGGAGTGCCTGTCACTCTTATCACCGAGGCAGTGTACGCAAGGGGAGTATCTTCAAGACTTGACGAAAGAATAAAAGCGTCATCTATTTTAAAAGGTGCTGACGCTATTCCGGCGTATGACAAAATCAGTATGGTTGAGGATATTCGTAAAGCGCTGTTAGCGTCAAAAATTATCTCTTACGCCCAAGGGTTTATGTTAATGGAAGCCGCGGCCAAAGAGTATTCGTGGAATCTTGACTTTGGCAATATTGCGCTGTTGTGGCGTGAGGGGTGTATCATAAGGAGTGTTTTTTTAGATAATATAAAGGACGCGTTCAGAAAAGATGCTGATTTGCAAAATTTATTATTTGACGATTATTTCAGCAGGATACTTGCCGATTGTCAAGAATCATGGAGAAGAGTAGTATGCGCGGCTGTCTCCTCAGGCATAGCCGCGCCTGCTTTTTGCAGTGCGCTGAGTTTTTATGACGCTTACAGATGCCCGCGCTCATCAGCAAATCTCCTGCAAGCGCAGCGGGACTACTTCGGCGCTCATACCTACGAGAGAATCGACAGACCAAGAGGAGAATTTTTTCACACGGATTGGGCAGGATGATAAGATATTCTTGTTTTTTCCGAAGCCCCCTGGGGGGGGTAGGGGGGGCGATATTAAAACGGGGCGCTGCGGGGTGTCTCCGCAGAGGGGGTAGCGGAAGCTCGCCAACGTCTTTTTGTTGGCGAGCTGGAGCGCGGGGGAGACTTCCCCCCTTGTATTTGACTTTGATTTTGACTTTATTTTTATTTTTACTCTCATGTAAACAAAATACCTCCACTATTAACGATAACGCCGCTCTGCGCATAATCTCCTTCGCCCCAAGCATCACAGAAATACTCTACGAGCTCGGGCTTGATGAAAACCTGTACGGAGTCACGCAGTTTTGCAAATATCCTGCACAAGTCTCTCAAAAAAGCAAAATCGGCGGATTTACAGATCCCAACTACGAAGCGGTTTTAAGACTCAAACCCAACCTTGTAATTATGCTCAAAGACAATCATACATTAACAAAATTCCTTGACAAAAATTCAATACGCCATATCAGCGTAGGCAATGATTCAGTTAGCGAGATTATCGAATCTGTATTGACAATAGCAAAAGCGTGTAATGCCATTTCCAAAGGAGATTCGCTTGTAAAGCGCTTGCGTTTACAGTTAGAAATTCCGCCTGCAAACGTCTATAACCGGCCCAAAGTTTTACTTTGCGTTGGCCGGGATAATCCCGGAAGCGGTTCTGTAAGTAAAAGCTTCGCTGCCGGAAGCGCAAGTTTTTATAATCAGATTATTGAAGCCGCGGGCGGCGTCAACGTTTTTAATGATATATCTCAATCGTACCCCTCAATCAGTTCCGAGGCTCTGATTAGATTCAATCCGGATATAATTATTGACATCTCCGCGGCCTACATGAACCCGAATCTTGATGAAAAAACGGTTTGCGATGATTGGGAGATGTTTAAAAATGTATCTGCTGTAAAAAACGGAGAAGTGCATTGTCTGTTTGGTGATTATCTCACAGTTCCGGGGCCGAGATTAGCTATGGCCGCGGAGCGTTTCAAAAGTATTATTTCGTCATGGGTCAAAAAAAATGCCGGCGCTTGAAGCAAAAAACCTGTTTTTTGCCTACAAAGGCAAAACTGTCCTCGAAAATATCTCATTGACTATTAATAATGGTGAAACATGGGCTGTTATAGGACGTAACGGTGCGGGGAAATCAACACTTCTAAAATGTTTATGCGCTCTTCTTAAGCCGTCATCCGGCAGTATTTTTATTGACGGTATCTCCATAAGTAAATTATCACCAAAAGAGATAGCTAAGATCATAGCCTACGTACCGCAGGGAAGCGCGATAACAGCGCCGCCGTTCACAGTACGGGAATATGTGATGATGGCGCGTTTTCCGTACAGAACTTTTGCATCACTGCCATCCAAAGATGATAAAAAGCGCGTTGACGAATCACTATCTCTTACCGGTATTGGACATCTTAGCGATCGTATGATGGATACTTTGAGCGGAGGAGAGCTGCAGACGGCGCTTTTAGCCGGCGCTATAGCTCAGGGTACGTCGTTTTTACTTCTTGACGAGCCTACAACTTACCTTGATCCATGCCACCAAGAAAATATACGGACTGTTATTGAGCGGATACGCGCCCGCGGCGATACTTCGGTTATCACCGTGACTCATGACGTTAACTTTGCGTTATCATGTCATGATAGTATACTCGCGCTCGTCAACGCCAAAACAGAGTTCTGCGGTAAAAAAAAGCTGTTTTGTATAGACGCATCGGAGCATCTCTCTAAAATATTCTCTGTAAAGTTCGGCGTAACGCCTGTTTATGATAATCAACAAAGAATGATTTACTTTACGCAAGGCGGCGCGTTATGAAAAACAGGGTATTACTGCTGATAATATTATTTATCTGCTCAATTACGGCAATTGCATTTTTACCGTTTATCGGGATGGAGATGATCGGCGTATCATCAATAATCGATAATACTTTTGAGAAGGAGATATTTTTTTCGCTCAGACTTCCGCGCGTAATAACCGCGTTTGCGGCGGGGGGCGGTCTTGCGGTTTGCGGTCTTGTCTTTCAGGGGATCTTCAGAAATCCTTTAGCTGATCCGTTTACGCTTGGAGTAGCAAGCGGAGCCTCTTTCGGCGCTGCGCTTACAATTCTTTTAGGGGTGGGCGGGACGGTGTCAGGTTTACCGATGACAGCAGTTGGCGCTTTGTGCGGCGCTTTTTTGTCGTTTGTATTGGTGTTAACATTTGCGGGATCTGTCCGTTCGTCAACTTCACATACCGTACTTTTGGCGGGGATTGCCGTGAGCTT
>WRCH01000176.1 GCA_009784115.1 Chitinispirillia bacterium | reverse complement strand
GTTTTATCCATAACAAAAAATCCGCGCGGCGCGATAAGCGCTATCGCCTGATGTATATCTACCGGCAAATTATTTGGATTATTTGTAAACGCGCTGAAATCATCGCCTAACCAGTATGTCTCGCCATACGCGGAATTTGGAGACTGCGCTCCGTTAGTCCCGCCTGCCGGATCACGGTCGGCGAAAGCTCCGCGCATTATGTTCGTGCCGCCGGTGCCCGATTCCATCGGTATGGTTAAAGCGATGCGCTGATCAAGCGCGCCCGCAACAAAAGCGCCTTTGCCCGATCTGGAACATCCGGTAACGCCGATTGCGTCCGGCCTGATAATCGTACTGCCCGATTGTTCTATAACGTCAATAATGCGGCTCACTCCCCACGCCCACGCAACGAGAAGTCCCGCTCTGCTGTTGTTACCGTAAATGGTGTAGAACGCGCCGGTTTTATTACTGCGGGATCCCTGTTCCGAACCAACCGCTGCGCTGTTAAAGTTGATGGTAGCAACGCCCCAGTTTCTAAGAGTCGCGGCTGCGGCTCCGGTATTGCCATAGAGGATAACCGCCGGAAAAGGCCCGGTACCGCTTGGCAGTGTAACGGCCGCTGTAAATGAGGCGGTTCTGCCGTTTTCAGATACGTTTACAGTGATCAGCGTATTTGTGACACTTCCGGTAACGGACGCCGGCTTTGGCGGTTTTGTGCCGTAAACGGTTCTCTCCAATAATCTTAGAGTCTCCTGGCGTCTTTGCGCCCACTGCTCCTTAGAAGTCATGCGCGATCCGCCCATCATAAGAAACGGATCGGGAAGAGAAGCGTTAGCGGTGTTAAAGGTGGAAGGCAGAGTAACTTGAATACCCGCCCCCTCATTTTCTACGCATGAGTTAAACATCTGCGTCTGCGCAAATACCGGCAGCGCGATCGCTAAAAACGATATTACAACGAGAACCTTTTTCATAGCAGAGTCTATCCTTTCAGAACAGGATACCATAAAAGCGCTTCTAAAAACTGCGTTTCAATTTAGGTAATCATGGTACTATATAATAGAACAATATATATTGGAATATAAATCACTACCACATTTAAGTAGTAATATTTTTTGATGTCAGGCAGTTACAACCATACGCTTGCCGATAATGATTTAATTGAGCATATTGAACGGGTTGGGGTGACGATTTATCTGTTAACCGCCGTCCATTCCTTAAAGCGTCCAATTCCATACAGCGGAATATCATAAAGCCCTTTATTGTTTTTACCATATTCCCATTTGCGATGTACGTATAGCTATTGATGGATTATACTTTTCACGTTTTTCGTTGGATACCTTGTGGTAATAATCGCGTTTTTGGGATCAGGCCGTAACGGGGCGCTGTTTCTGTTTCTCCATACTCTTGAAAAAGGGATTAAAAACAAAACACATCGTATCATAATCACGTATCGTAACCATACATCACGCTTAATCCATACAACGCACAGGGTTGAAACCCTGCGCTACACGCTTTCACCCCTAAAGGGGTGCGGAAAGACACATCTGCTCCTCGCCCCTTTAGGGGCTAAAGAGTGTAACCAGGGGCTTCAGCCCCTGGATATTGCATGTCCTGCCTCTCCGCGCGGCACTCCTGCAAAAAACGCCCCGTACGCTCACACGCATACGTAAACCCCACACCCCGTCTCACGCTCTACGTCCCATGCCGCAAAAAAACGCGGCGTGGGACGGCGGGAGGCGCAAAAAGACGCACCCCCCCGCTTCAATCACGAAGACAACACATGGAATTTTCAAAAATAAATTTGCTCAAGTGTTCTCCGCAAAAGGATTTTGGCACGGGGTTTTATACCGCAATATCAAAACGACAAGCTGAAAAATTCGCTAAAATAAAATCAACAAGATATCAAAAAAACTATTGTCTCATTTTTCCAAAACAAAAATTCTCTTTATTTTTATACAAGGATAAAAGCCATGAGCGAACTTGAACCTCAAAACAAAATGATACTATTCGAACAAAAACAGGTACGGGCCCAGTGGGATGAAGAAGCCCTGAATATGCTCGCCGAAGTCGCTACAACAGATATGTCGGCAGCCAAAAAACCGCGCGGTATCAAAGAAAGCGCGGTCATAGCGGTAGAAGGTGCAAATGTCGCGAAGAATGCACGTAAGCAAATTGAACGCGAAAAATTTGAGGCAAGGGGCTATTGAGGCGAAGTGAGAGATTATTTTTCTGCGAATTGATGTTCACTAAAAACCGTTTTTTTTTGTTTTTCCCCTATCATTATCGTATATTTTCGTATAAAATTGTTTAAAACAGGCGGCTCTCAAACGCAGCTTTTGCCCCAATAAAGAGCTTTTAATCTTTTATGACGACGACTATGACAATAACACAATACAATCCAAAAACCGTGACAATCTGCAGCGTTGGCCTGCTTGGCGGCTCCATAGGCGCGGCTTTGAAGAAGTCGGGGTTTACAGGCAAGATTATCGGACTATCATCAGAAAAGAGTTTGAAGACAGCGCTCGCGCTTGATCTGATTGACGATGGGTACCCCTATTCTCATCTTGAGCAAATTATCCCTCAAACAGATTTATTGATACTGTGCTCCCCTATCCTTGCGATTGTAGAAACTATTGAAGCGCTTGGCAAAATGGATCTGCCTCGGGGGCTTGTAATAACCGACATCGGCAGTACAAAAAAAGTTATTACTGAGACAGCTCAGAAGCATCTGCCCAAATCTGTACACTTTATTGGCGGCCACCCAATGGCTGGTTCTGAAAAGAGCGGCCCCGGAGCAAGCGATCCGTATATTTTTCAAAACGCAATTTACGTCCTCACATCTGCTTCGGATGAAGATGAAAAAATTATAAATGGATTAAGCGGATTTCTGCAAAATTATTTAGGATGCCGAACAGTGCTTATGAATCCTGAAAAACATGATACTATTACAGCCGCGGTGAGTCATTTTCCGCATATTCTCGCAAGCGCGTTAGTTCTTAACGCTTACAAACAGGAAGAACAAACCGAAGGAACTCTCTCTTTAGCCGCCGGCGGGTTCAGGGATATGACCAGAATCGCGGCAAGCAGTTATGAAATATGGCATGATATTTTTGCGACAAATAAAAGCGCTTGCGTCAATCAGATTGATTCCTTTATTGAGATTCTTACTGATATGAAAACATCTCTTGAAAACGATTCATTAAAAGAAAGTTACGAAAAAGCGCGGCAAATCAAAAACTCCATGCCCAATAATGGTTTAAAGGCTCGCGAAAGGAGTCCGCAGTGCTGAATTTATGTCCGGCAAGAGCTATACAGGGAAAAATAGAACTCCCAATTTCACCCGATCTTTTATATATGGCGGCGCTTGGCGCATGCGCGTCATCACGAAAAATAAAAATTACCAATGTCAACGACAGCGGAGTTTTACAGGAGATAATACGCAGTATGTCCGGCCACGCTTCGTTTGAGCTGCGCGAAGACTCCGTACTGTATATATCACCGAATATAAACGATGACCCCGCACTGCTCTTACCACTCCCCGACTCGCTTCTGTCTTATAGAATGATCTATCTCTTCATAGGTCTTGGCATGGGGAAAACCGTAACAATACAATCAGCCCCTAAAAAGCAGATCAACGATTATATCGCGCAGGCTAAACGGATAGGTATCAAAATTGTAACGGAGATTCTTGGTGATAATAATGATGGTGATAATCAGCTCACCGGATTAAAAACCGCAGAGTGGAAAAGCGAAGCTCTTAAAAAAACCAGTATTGACGATGAGGACTGCACCGCTCTGCTCTCGTTTATTTTCGGCAAAAGAGAATCGCTGACTTTTGGCATTGATTTTAATCTCTCCACACCGCTTCGTCAATTAGCCGGCGCTTTTGGTTTTATACTCACCGCGAAAAATAC
>WRCH01000175.1 GCA_009784115.1 Chitinispirillia bacterium | reverse complement strand
TGTGATAAATTGAATCTTAAAAAACCAGACTCTTTTATCTGTGTCAGTATTGAACAGCAGACGCTCTATTACTATCAGAAATCAATTTTGGCCGCGACATTCACCATATCAACCTCAAGTTACGGAATAGGAAATAAAGAGGGATCAAACAAAACACCTTTGGGTCTTCACCGTATCGAAAACAAAATAGGAGAAGACGCGGCCCCCTGGACAATCTTTAAAAGCCGCGAAAACACAGGCGTTATATGGCAGCCGGGAATGAATGATGAGAATCAAATTCTTTCACGCATACTAAGACTCCGCGGACTTGAAGAGGGCGTTAACGCGGGAGCGGGAATTGATTCTTACGACCGGTACATTTATATTCATGGAACTAATCATGAGGAGAAACTTGGGACGCCTATGTCTCACGGCTGCGTTTGTATGAAAAATGATGATATAATAAAAATGTTTCATATCGTTAAGGAGGGTACTCTTGTATATATCGGTTAACAATATAAAATGTAATGCAATTCATTTCACAGGGATCTTCGGCAGCGGAATGAGCGCCATTGCGCAGTACCTTGCGTGGAAGGGAGTCAGCGTCAGCGGTTCCGACAGGCTCATTGACGCGCCCGATTCAAGCAAAGTCAAAAACTGTTTGATCTCCTGCGGATGCAAAATTTTTCCTCAGGACGGCAGCGGGATAAGTGAAGCGACAAGCGCGTTATGCGTATCAACAGCTATTGAAGAGAGTAATCCCGATATCGCTCAAGCTCGTAAACTTGGGATAGCTATCCTTCACAGATCAGACGTTTTAGCCGCTCTTGTAAGAGAGAGCAGATCAATAGCTGTCGCGGGGACGAGCGGAAAATCTACAGTAACCGCTATCATATTTGAATTATTGACTGCGTGCGGAAAATCTCCATCGTTAATAAGCGGCGCGGGTTTAAGAAGCCTTGAACAAAAGGGAATGATTGGGAACGCGTTCTGCGGTGAGTCTGATATATTAGTGATAGAGGCTGACGAGAGCGACGGGACATTAGTCAAATACTCCCCTTACGCAAGCGTTATCCTCAACATTTCAAAAGACCACAAACCACAGGAGGAGGTCTTTAAAATGTTTGAACAGCTGATTGAGCAATCAAAGTGGTCTGCGATAAATGCTGATGATGAGGGTTTGAGCGAACTTAAATCAACTACAACTTTTGGTTGGGATGACAGCGCTGATTTTAAAGGGATCAAAACAAAATTAGAAGCGATGCAAAGTATAATCACCGTAGATGGTCAAGACTACACTCTGCCAATCCCAGGTGTTCATAACGCGTCAAACCTCTTAGCCGCGCTTTGTGTGTGTAAACATTTTGGATGTGACAGCAAACAGCTTGCGCAGGGATCAGCTAACTACAAAGGCGTTGACCGCCGCTTTTCAATTACACGCACCGCTTCCGGCGTAACGGTGATAGATGATTTCGCGCATAATCCCGAAAAGATCCGCGCCGCTGTAGAGACTGCTAAAAATCTATCAGAAAAAATTATTGCCGTATATCAGCCTCACGGTTTCGGCCCTACGCGTTTTTTGAAAAATGAGTATGCGGAGACTTTTAAAGATATCTTTCGTGATGATGATAAACTCTGTCTCTTACCTATATATTACGCGGGCGGAACGGCGACAAAAGATATATGCTCGCAGGATATCATCAATTTAATGGGAGATGTAGATTTCAACGCAATCGCTGTAAATGACAGAGATGAGGCGGTTGAATTTATCCGCAATAACGCCGCGCCTGATTCATGTGTGATTCTCATGGGAGCAAGAGACCCGTCGCTGAGCGGATTCGCGCGCAAAATCACCGAAATCTTTTAAAAAATATTGCGGATTTGGCTTGCAAAATCGTATTTTTGATGCTTGTCTGCATCATTGGCAAGCAACAATTTTTATTATCAGCAATTTCACAGAGAAAAGATAAACGCAAGTGGCTTCTTCAAATTTAATACGTAACTTTTGCATTATCGCGCACATTGACCACGGTAAATCTACGCTGGCCGACCGTTTTTTAGAGTACACCGGCACTGTGGCAAAAGAGAAACTGCAGGCGCAGACGCTTGACGACATGGATCTTGAGCGTGAGCGCGGGATAACTATTAAATCTCACCCCGTGCGTATGAACTATAAAGCCAAAGATGGTAAAACATACCAGTTTAATCTTATTGATACCCCCGGACACGTAGACTTCTCCTATGAGGTCTCCCGCTCTTTGGCCGCCTGTGAAGGAGCTATTCTTGTAGTGGACGCGTCGCAGGGCATAGAGGCGCAGACTCTCACAAATATCTACCTCGCGATGGAAGGGAACCTTACAATTATTCCGGTGATGAACAAGGTTGACCTCCCCTCCGCCCGGCCCGATGAGATACGCAAACAGATAAGCGACCTTTTGGGAATTGACGGTGAGGAAATTCTCTCCGTAAGCGCGAAAACAGGCATAGGTGTTCCTGAACTCATCGAAAAAGTGATAGAGACTATCCCCCCCCCTGCTGATAAAAAAGATAATCCATTGAAAGCGTTAATCTTTGATTCTAAGTTTGATTCGTTCAGAGGCGCAGTCGCTTATGTAAGGGTATTTGAGGGAACGCTTTCCAAAGGGCAATCGATACAGTTTTTCCAGTCAGGCAGGATTTATGAAGCTGACGAAGTAGGCTTTTTCAGGATGGGACGCACGCCTTGTCAGGAACTTAATGACGGCGAAGTAGGATACGTAATAGCAAGTATCAAAACAATCTCCGATATTAACATCGGCGATACCATCACCACACGTGTAAACGGCGCGACAGAAGCGGTGCCGGGGTATCGCAAGGTAAAACCGATGGTGTTCAGCGGGATATATCCTGTTGACAAAGCAGATTATGAGGATTTAAGAAGCGCGCTTGAAAAGCTGCAGCTCAACGATTCATCCATATCATACCAGCCTGAAACTTCCACAGCGCTTGGCTTTGGCTTCCGCGCCGGATTTCTGGGACTCTTGCACATGGAGATCATACAAGAGCGGCTTTTACGGGAATTCAATGTAAATATTATCACCACCGTCCCCAACGTAGAGTACGAGATTCACCTCAAAAACGGTGAAACCATGTATATAGACAGCCCTGCCGATCTCCCCACTATACAGGAGATAGAATACATAAGCGAACCTATATCGCGTATCCAGCTTATCACACCCACAGACTACGTGGGCGCAATCATGAAGCTCTGCGAAGAGAAGCGCGGCAGACTCATTAACATGGAATATTTAGAGACGACCCGCGTTTGCATAAACTATTATCTGCCGCTTGCCGAACTTATTATCGACTTTTTTGACAGGCTGAAAAGCTGCTCAAAGGGCTACGCCTCTATGGATTATGATTTTTCATCTTATCAGCGTGATGATCTGATAAAACTTGACATACTTATAAACGGTGACCCTGTAGACGCTTTTACAACTATTATTCACAGAGAAAAAGCGTTTACATTCGGTCAAATGATCACATCAAAACTAAAAGAGCTTATCCCGCGCCAGCAGTACGAAGTTGCTATACAGGCGGCTATCGGCAATAAGGTTATAGCGAGAACAACCGTTAAAGCGTTCCGTAAAGACGTAACCGCGAAATGCTACGGCGGTGATATCAGCCGTAAAAGAAAGCTTCTTGAAAAGCAAAAAGAGGGTAAGAAGCGCATGAAACAGATAGGAAACGTAGAGGTGCCGCAGGAGGCGTTTCTCGCGGTGCTGAGCAGGGATTAATACAGGTTGATTTTTCCCATTGCGCATCCCGCAGGGGCACCCCCAATGCAGTCAACTTAAGGATTTTTCTACATGTTTCTCCGTTTCCAGCGCCCCTTTGGGGAGCTTAGATTGTAACCCAGGGCTTCAGCCCTGGGGTTGCGTGCGCGTAACCGTACCAGCGCCTCCTGCATCCTCCGCTCCCCAGGGGCTAAAGCCCCTGGTTACATCCTTGCACCCCTA
>WRCH01000174.1 GCA_009784115.1 Chitinispirillia bacterium | reverse complement strand
GGCGGCGGGCGGCGGGCTGGCAATACAATTTTACAGCATAGCGATTGTTACTTATTAAATTAAAAAAGGGCCGCCTCATTTTGAGCCAACCCTTTTTGCTGGAGTTTTACAATCCAATACACCTCAGCAATTGAAAATATAATTCTATTTAAAGTGTAACACTTAATTTAAGTAAACACAAACATTATTTTATTATTATTTTATCAAGTTCATCATTCCCATTACCGATATATTTAATATACTGAATTATGGCATAAATCCGCACTGTGCCGCTAAGCAGCCTCACGGCCCTGCGTGCGGTTCAGTGTAGGTTTATGCCGTGTACCAGTATACAGGGATAAAAGCTCCCTGTAAACTCACATTTTTAATTTTTTTCATCTTTTTTAAAAAAGTACTTGCATGCTGTTCAAAAGGACAGTATATTTATAATGCAGCCGGTAACAGGCTGCGAATCTTTAAACGGTGATTGGAGGCGGTTATGGCGGCAGAGTTTAGGGCACAGCGCAACGGCGAAGGGGAAACGGCTTTGGGTATGGGGCGTAACCGCGGTACATCTTCTGCTTCTTCACCATTGGTTCATAACGCCTGGACATTTTCAAGCGGCGCTCTTGGAAGAGTGCGCGGCTCTATTTCCCGTTCAACGCTTCCGTTTACAATGAAAGGCGGATACGTAGGAACAGGCAGCGAGAGGCGTCTTGTCATTGTCGGCAAGATCGGTAAGTTTTAATACATGACAAAAAAAGCAAAATTAGCTCCCCTAACCCCCGAACAGAACCGTGTTTTAAATTACATCATAGAGTATAAAGAAAAACACGGTTTTGTCCCCTCTGTCAGAGAAGCCGCTCAAGAATTAGGATACAAAAGCGCAAACAACGTACGTCAGCATCTTCGATTAATAGAGCGCAAGGGCCATATAAGAATTGCCCAAGGTCTTGCCCGCGGTATTGAGATATTGTCTGATAAGGGGCAGGAGTCAATACATAACGATACCTCTGCAGTGACCGGAAACTTTCCTGATCAACAGGTAAATGCGATCCCTTTAGTTGGTCTTGTAGCCGCCGGGGCGCCCATTACGGCTGTCGAAAATATTGAGGGATACTTAACGCTTGACCGTACTATGTTCAGGGGCGAAGATCTCTTCGCTCTGCGTGTACGCGGCGAGAGTATGAAGGGGATAGGAATATTTGACAGCGACATAGCGGTAGTGCGCAAAAAGAATACGGCGGATAATGGGGAAGTGGTTGTCGCGGTAGTCAACGATGAAGCGACTCTCAAAAGGTTTGTTAAGAAGTCCGATCATATTGTGCTTAGAGCAGAAAATCCCGCTTTCAAGGATATTATTGTGGGTGAGGGGGAGGATATTATGATCGCGGGGAAGTTAGTTGGGGTTATTAGAAAATTCTAGCCGGAGCCCTGGGCGCTGCCCGAGGGGTAAAGATGTAACCCCTTTGGGGTAGGGATATCAGGTATGCGGGATTTATCATACATTGGCAGATTATAATTATTATGGACACATTTCAAAAATTAAAAGTATTGAGCGATGCTTCGCGGTATGATCTTGCTTGTGCCTGCGGCACTAAGAATGGGGATCAGCGGGTTAGGGGAGAGGATGGCGCTTGGCTTTATCCGGTTTCGCTTCCCGGCGGCGGATACTCTATTATGCTCAAGACGCTCATATCCAATGTTTGCAGTAATGACTGCGGTTACTGTCCCTACAGATCCGCAATTGATGTTCCGCGCTGTACGATTTCTCCCGATGACATGGCTAATCTTTTTATGGATTATCAACGGCGTAAAAAATTAATTGGAATGTTTTTAAGCAGCGGAGTAGTGGGAACGCCTGACAATACGATGAGGCTTCTTAATGATACCGCGGCGATACTGCGCAATAAACATAAGTACAGGGGATATATCCATTTAAAGGTGATCCCCGGGGCGAGCGACGCCTCTATAGATGAAGCGCTTTCGCTTTCAAGCGCGGTATCTGTAAATATTGAGGTGCCGGGTGAGAAGCATTTCAGCGCTCTCAGCGAGAAGAAAAATTATCTGAAAGATATTATCGCCCCCATGCAGTGCATCGCGCGGCAGACCGCAAAAGGGATGAAATACTCGCGGGTGAGACAGACCACGCAGTTTATTGTAGGCGCGGCAGATGAGAGCGACGCAGAAATCATAAAGTATACCTCAGGACTATATAACCGCCTCAATCTCGACCGTGTATATTTTTCATCCTATCAAAAAGGTCTCGGCAGTGAGCGCATCCCCGGTGAGCGGCGTGAAAACGGAGTTATCGAAGATGGATTTGTGAGAGAGCACAGGTTATATCAGGTAGATTTTCTGTTTCGCGTATATAAGTTTAACGAGAGTGATATCGCGTTTGACAGTGACGGACGATTATTCACAGATCGTGATCCCAAGTTAGTCTACGCGCAGAATCATCCTGAAAAATTTCCGGTGGATGTCAATCATGCAGATGAGTCAACACTGTTACGAGTCCCCGGTATTGGGCCGATAACGGCTAAACGGATTGTGAAAGCCCGCAGGAATGGAAGCAGGATATCTTGTGCGGATGGACTGCCTCTTAAGGGGAAGCGGTTGGCATTGGCTCGGAGTTATCTTAGGTACTAGATGCCTATCACCCTATCGACGACGTCACCCCCGGGCGCTGCCCGGGGTTAGCTGATTATGCCCCGTTGGGGCGTAGGAAAAGTCAAAAAAGGTCTATGGTACGAAGCAGACTTTGACGTCAATAAATACTTTTGGATAGATACTTGTATTGCTCACGACGGCAAATTCGTTTGTTTTCGCGCCTGCGTCGATGAACAGAAACGGCGCTTGCGGCGGTGAAATCCGCAGGCCGCCTGCGCCAAAGAGGTAGAGGTGTCCGTCATATGTGTCTATTGATGTGCCTAATTCACCGATGAATGCCCACATATCCACCGGTTTTGTCATGAAAGCGAAGTCTGCGCCTAATGAGATGCGGTTGCCTATTTGCATATGCGGAGTTATAGCTGTGCCGCGGTTCTGTTCTTCAGTAAAAGCGTAGGTGAGATAAAAACCGAATCTATTGGGACTGCCGGGGCCGTGATGACCCATGTCTATTATGGAACCGGCAATACCGCCTCCAATAGCCATATTGGGGGCGAGACCGTATTTTAAACCAAAAAAAGTTTTGCCTATGTTGTCGATTAATGACAACTGTACCTGCAGATTACCCGGCAAAGCGTAAGAGAATTCGTGAAGCCCGATAACTAAATGGTTAGCATCGTTCACTTTAGCTTTAGGCGTCAGAAAATAACTGGTAGGCTCAGTAGGAGTAAGCGTAGCGGTATTACCCGAAGCAAACGCACAGACTGCAAAAATTCCAATAAGTATAAAACTTTTTTTGATGATTGATTTGAAACTCATTTGTATACCTCCAAAACAGTGATTACCTGGATATAGAAAACCCTAAGTTAAATATAGATTTTGCAACTATAACATTTCTTGTTTTTTTCATGTTTTCCCAATGTTTAGCCCCCTTGGGGGGTTGGGGGGATAATATGGCGGGGCGCTGCGGGGTGTCCTCGCAGAGGGGGTGGCGGAAGACAAACAAATTAACGTTTTTTTGTTAATTTGTTTGGCTGGAGACAGGGGGATATTTCCCCCTCTTATATTTATCTTTTATTGTATCCTCACATTAAAAAGCACCACCATCTCCCCCCTTGGCGGATGCTTCACAAAATGCGCAAGCAGCTCCGCCGCACTGCCGCGTAAAAACTCTTCATGTATTTTGGTAAGCTCGCGGCCTATCACTACTCTTACACCGCCAAGCACCTCTTTTATATCTTCCAAAGTTTTAATAATACGGTGAGGAGTTTCATAAAAAATAACGGTTCGCGGTTCGCTTTTAAGAGATTCAAACAGCTTACGCCTTGCGCTGCTTTTAGGCGGCAGAAAATTTTCGAAGATAAAACGGTCTGATGGCAGGCCGCTCG
>WRCH01000173.1 GCA_009784115.1 Chitinispirillia bacterium | reverse complement strand
CAGGCGCAGTGCGGGAAAGCGGCTTACCGCTATATTGCAGAGGCTATCTCTCTTGTGATGGATAAAAAAGCGGCGGGCGTGGTTACAAATCCAATATCCAAAGAATCGCTCGCGCTTGCGGGGATTAGTTATCCCGGTCATACTGAAATTTTTGCTGACAAAACAGGATGTGATGATTACTCAATGGTTTTTCTGCTTGACAATGTCGCCGTCGCTCACGTCACAACGCACGTATCACTGCGTAACGCAATCGAACTTGTCAAAAAAGAGCGCGTCCTAAAGCAGATACGTCTTCTCAACCGCTCATTAAAAAGTTTGGGGATTGATCCGCCCCATATAGCTGTCGGAGGGCTCAATCCTCACGCCGGTGAGAACGGGCTTTTTGGTGATGAGGAGATCAACGAAATAACTCCCGCGATCAAACAGGCGCGAAGTGAGGGGATAAATGTGAGCGGCCCATACCCACCCGACACAATCTTTAACCGTGCCTTTAAGGGGGAGTTTAACGGCATAGCGGCAATGCTGCACGATCACGGGTTCGTAGCTTTAAAATCCCGCGATTTTGAACACGGGGTAAATATAACCGTAGGACTCCCCATAATAAGAACATCTGTGGGACACGGAACCGCTTTTGACAAAGCGTGGAAGAAAGATAGTAATGTATCAGCAGAAAGTCTTTTATACGCTATGGATACAGCATATCGGATGGCAGTATCTCAATCCTGATATTTCCCTATGTTCTCCGTACCCTGAAAGGGTACCAGCACTGCCCCCGGGCAGTGCCCGAGGCTCCGTCACGCATCTCATCGCAGCAGATTCCACCGTCACTCTGCCCCGCCCTCACCTCACCCTAACCGTCAAATCAATCCTCCGCGGCTCTTTATCATCTGCCGAAGGCGGGAAGAGCCAGCTTCCTATGTCAAGCTCTGCCATATCATCAAAACGCTTGGTGACAAGCTGTGCCGAGCGGTTTCTCAAATTGGAGATACTCCCGTCTCCATTGAGCGTGAACTGCAATTGCATCTCATCGGGAACACCTCTTGGGTCGTAGCGTCTGACAAGTTCATCAAACACTATCGGCTTATAATAGGTATTTATGAGAGACTCTGCAGATTGACTTCTCGCAGTTGCCGGCAGGGCGATAAATGACCGCGCCAAAACTCTCTTTGCCAAGCGGGACAGATCAACAGCCGCGCATTTTCTAAGTGTTATTTTGTCAACTATATCAAGATCAATATCCGCTGGAAAAAACTCACTCAATTCTCCATTATACGGGGCGTACTCTCTTTGATTGACTGTAAGTAAATTGCCGTTTAAGCTGATCTGCCACATCTCATCATGCTGGCTTGAACCGTAACAGGAATCCATGGGAGCGGGTGCGATAAAAGCCTGGCGCATGGTGCGGGTCTCGCTTAAATAAACATTGCCGTCTTGACTGTAGGAAAACGGCCGCGTATACCCGTGCGCCACGCGTGTAAGTACGTGCCGCCCGCCTATGGGGTCATTAATAAACCACTGCTTGACATGCCATATAATACCGTTGTCAATAATTTCCAAATACTCTCTTTTAGCTACAGGGTCGCTTATCTCATCCCCCGAGCTAAACACCCAAAATCCGGCGATGTGCTTTTTAACCTCATCTGTTCGCTCTTCGCTGAATTGCTCCAAATTGCGGAAGTTTTCGAAATCCGCGTTTAATAGATTCGCAAGGCCCGGCGGAAGACCGGAGTTGTTTAACCCCTGGTGCATAACCCATATCATAATAAGCGCGACTGTAAGTATAATAGCTGTAAAAAACGATCTGTTTTTTCTTCTGACCGGCGCCCTGTTCACTTGTAGTTACTCCTGTTTTATTATGATCCGCAGATAATTTAAACGCGGTGTATCTCAATTATATATTTTATAAACATAATTTAAGGGCGTTGTTATTATAAAGTGATAGGACATAAAAGATGGAAGACGCAGTAAAATCGATTCTAAAATCCATAGGCGAAGACCCCGGTCGCGAGGGGCTTATTGACACTCCCGCCCGCGTGAAAAGAGCGTGGGAATATCTGATGCAGGGTTACAAACAGGATCCGCAGGAAATTTTGAGCAAAGCGATATTTACAGAAGAGTGCAATCACATGGTTATTGTGAGAGACATCGAAATCTACAGTATGTGCGAACACCATATGCTCCCGTTTTTCGGCAAATGCCACATCGGTTACATCGCTCAGAATAGGGTATATGGGGTAAGTAAATTAGCGCGTCTTGTGGATTGCTTCGCGCGGCGTTTACAATTACAGGAGCGTCTGACCCAGCAGATAGCCGCGTCAATCATGGAGCCGATAGGCGCGGAGGGCGTAGGCGTAGTGATAGAAGCCCAGCACCTGTGCATGATGATGCGGGGCGTCTCAAAACAAAACTCAAAAATGATGACCTCGGCCATGCTCGGCAGCTTTAGGGATGAGATCGCCACGCGAAACGAATTTCTTAGATTAATTTAGTTTTATCGACTCAAGCTGCGCGGTCTCATCATCCGATAGAACCAAATCTGCGGCCAAAGCAGTCTCATCCGCCTGACGCCCGCTGCGCATGCCCACAATCGCGGCGGTTACTGCCGGATGTTTTAAAGTCCACGCTATTGCGATCTGCGCTGCGGGTACTCCCCTTTTATCAGCTATCACTTTTATCGTCTCAACTAATTTCAAGTTACGGCTCAATTGCGGTTCGGTGCAGTTAAAGTCCTGCTTGCGCCAATCGTCATCCGGCAGAGATTTTATTCGATCCGGCGTCATCTTACCTGTGAGAAGCCCTGAACCCATTGGAGAGTAGACGATCACTCCGATATTATGCTCTTTACAAAAGGGCAAAAGCGCTGATTCAGCATTTCTATTCAGAAGATTATAAGGCGGCTGCAAGGATGTAACGGGAGCGATTGCATTGAGCTTCTCCATCTGTGCAACTGTATGATTAGAGACCCCGATAAAACGCACCTTACCCTCTTCCCTGAGCTTTGCCATCTCCGCCCACGCCTCTTCAATTTCAGTTTTGGGATTAGGCCAGTGGATTTGGTATAAATCAATATAATCTACCCCAAGACGCTTCAAACTGTTTTCAGCTTCTTCACGGACGCTCTTTGCTTTGAGGATGCTGTACGCTTCGCGCGCATCGTTATCTGTCTCTTTCCACCGCAAACCGCACTTTGTAAAGATGTACGGTTTCTGCGGCATCTCTTTAAGCGCCGCGCCTATCACGCTTTCGCTGTGCCCAAGACCATAAACCGCGGCGGTGTCTATCCAGTTAACTCCAAGTTCTGCCGCCCTTCTTATAGCCGCGATAGATTCTTTATCATCCTGCTCACCCCACCCCCAGCGCCAACTCCCGCCTATAGCCCAGGCGCCAAGGCCGACGCGGCTGATGTCCATGTCACTGTTACCGAGTCTGCGTGTTTCCATAAGTTATATACTCCTTAATCACTATTAAAAAAGGCGATCTCGGATATACCGAAACCGCCCCTTATCAATCATACATAAAACAACATTACTCCTCTGACGAGGGAGCTTCCTCTTCACCACCGGCACTCTCGCCCTCTTCACCTTCACTCTTCTTTGGGATCTTAACCTCAGAAGCGGGCTTTACAGGGAAAGCGGCCTGATGAGCTGCCCAAAGCGTAGCGTCTTTGTCTTTGAAGTAATCGCTTATGCTTAAAACAATCTTGCGTCCTTCAAGATCAAATTCCACTACTGTCGCAGGAACCTTGTCGCCGGCCTTATAAATGCGCGAAGGATGGTTGACGTCTTCACCCAGCTGATTAAGAGGTATAAAACCCTCTATATCGTTATTAAGGTTTATAACAAGACCGCGGTCAAGGATACGCGCTACTTCACACTCGGGATACTCTGTACCGATTGTAAATTCCTTGGCAAGCTCTTCCCACGGATCGTCTGTGAGCTGCTTGATACCAAGAGAGATGCGGCGTTTTTCCTGATCTAT
>WRCH01000172.1 GCA_009784115.1 Chitinispirillia bacterium | reverse complement strand
TTGGTGTGAGGTAGGCGCATGTCGGAGCCCACGGCGCTGCCGTGGGGTAATGATTACGCCCCTTTGGCTTCGCCGCGATAAACACGGTGGGGCTAAGAGGGATATTAGGGATGTGTGAATCCCCGGGCTTTGGCCCTGGGTTATCAATATGTCACCCCGTTGGGGTGCGGGGCAGGATCATAAAAAATCCTGTTAATCCTAAAATTCTATAAATCCTAATTCAGACAATGGGGAGCTAACAGAAGAGAAAAAACATGAAAACAACAGTAAAATTTACAATCAATACAATCATTATCGTCCTTGGAGTCCTTTTTGTCCTTGGCTGCTCCGACAACACTGCCGGTACCCAAACCGACCCCCGTGCCGAAAATTTTCTTAACCGGTTCGTTGATAAACACCCCCTGATACTTGGGCAGGGTGAAGCATGGGTAGAGGTAGGAACTGAGAGCCGCGGGTTTGTTTTTTATGAAGACGGCAGTTTTGTTTACATTACGTTGACAGACGGCGTTTGGAGCGTTTACACGCGCGGTACATGGACAGACAAAGTGGTGACTTTGGGGGGAGTGGTTGGGGTAAGTTACAGTTACAGAATAGACGGCTCCGTTTTGAGATTGGAAAGCGGCGCTGGCGTTGCCGAGACGATAATACTTGCGAGAGTTAGCGGTGTACATATAAATCCATAAATGAGGAGCTTGTTGATACTATGTCAGTAAAACGATTAAGTGTTGTGATGTTGATTGTAATAGGCGTATTCGCGTTTGTACAGCCGGTGAGTGCGCAGAAGAGACTTATGCCGGGATCGGATATTTATGTAGCGAAGTCTAATCTCGAGGCGCAGTTCAGAACGATTCAGGCCGCCGTAAATTTTGCGAGGCCCGGGGAGGTTATTGAGATACTTGATGAGGAGGTTTACGAAGAGCAGGTGACTATTGACAGTACTAAGAGAGGTATTACAATACGGTATATTCCTACTCCCGGAGTTACTGCTCGGCCAACTATCAGATGGCACGATACCCAAAACACCAGCACTGTAAATTCTGCTTGGGAAACTAACGGCGCGCTGCGTATACTTAATGCGTTGGATGTTACGATTGAGGGTGTTATTGTTGACGGCGGCGGCCCTGCGCCATTTGGACAGTCCCTCTCAGGTTGGACTCTTTTTCACGGCAATGCCGCTATCGCTGTTGTCAATTCTGCAAGAGTGAATATCAGAGATTGCGATCTCCGTAATGCCTATTATGGTGTTTACGTTAAAGACAGGAATGTAGGCGGCATTTTCGGAAACCTCAATCCGCACGATAATGACGACGTCATTCCGCTTTCAAGATACGGCATGGCAGGCGGACATCTTATTGAGTATAATAAGATTCATAATAATGCCGTAGGGCTTTACTTTGAATCTTTGTGGGATTTGGGTTCTACCGTTCGTTATAATCTTATCTATCACAACTTTCATAAGGTGCCGGTTCCGGCGCATATTCCCGGCGGGATTGATGATAAGATTGACGGTGCGATTGTGTTCAAGGATAGTTACCTCTCGCCTGTTGCTATTTACAACAATACGTTTTTCGACAATAACATGAATTTGATTGGCAAATGGCAGTTTGGCTATCAGCATTTGATTTTTAATAATATTTTTGGTATGGGCAGAATCAGTACGGGCAATGGGAGTAGTGAGAGGTTAAATCTTATGAGTAGATTCCATAATCGCATGAAACATTGCGTATTTTCTGCGGCAGGGAGCGGGTTCGGCTGGTCTTTTCAATTACAGCAAAGTAATATTGCGAGTAACTGTAACGTATGTCACAGGCCTCTAGTGCCGATGCCCACAAGTCAAGTGTTTATTGGTGATGTCAGGGTTGCGGGATTTGGAGAAGTGTTGCGGACAAGCCGCCAATCATCATGGCTTTGCGGTCTGTGCGGGGGAACCGGATATCATCCTCCTCAACAAGAAGTATTACCCGGCGCAATAATATTGCCGGATCGCAGTATTGCTTTCTCAAACGATTCCACTAACCGCTGGCTTGAGATGGAGGGGTTTACAAGTACATCGCCGCTATATAGGCTGCCGGTGCTGTTTAAATCGGTTGACCCCGAATCGCCGGATTTTCTTGTCCCCGACTGGGATCGTGAGGAGGTTCAGAATTTTATAAGAGAAGCCGGCTGGCCGGACGCCGGAATAGTCAACGTAGACGGCAAAGTAGCCGATCTCGGTGCGATTCCTTTCAGGGGCAAGCGCCCATGCGATGGCAGGGGGCAGATGACACGGACGCGGGCGAGAGGTGTACCGGTAGATGTAGTAAGGATGGATGGAAACCGTCAAATACAGGCACTTTTCTTTTTCGAAGTTCACTATTCGGTGGATGAGCCATTCAATAATCCACGCATAAAATATATCCGCAGGGTCGCGCCGATTCCGTATAGCATTGGTACGAGTGGATATGAGGGCGCTGTTATTCCCACCAGTTCAATTCACAGAATCAATGAATTGGAGGGAGCAACCGTTCGTGAGGGCCTCAATATCATAACTTTCACTCTCCCGACTGGAGCTGACCACAACGCAGAGTATGGTTTCATAGAACTGGTAGTTGAAGGGACGGACGGAGTAGGCAGAGCAGTTTCCTCGGATGTAATTTTTTTGCCGTACCGCGACATAGGAAGCTACAATCTTGGTGTATATCTAATTGGGGCTGACGGGCTTCCGGTAACTGGTATTCCGTCTGTAAGAGTTGGAGAACCAATAACTATTGGGGTAAGGCCTTTGATAGGCGCCACACCTTTGACTGGCGGAACTTTAAAAATAGATTTCAGTCTTTCATCTGATGATCTTTCCGTTACAAGAATGCGGTGTGCGCAAACAGATACTGCCATTATACAGGATATATGGGATGTTGATGTAAATGATAAGAGATATGATGTGTACTTTACCAGGGCTGGCGGCCAAATAATATATTTTACAGCCGTTTGGAGTAATGGAAGTGATCATATTTCACTTTTGCACAACATCTATATTAATGTTCTCCCTGAGGCGGTAACAGACAATCTGAACCCTGCTCCAACAGAGGCAGAGTCCGCGCAGTTTACTTCCGCATTGAACGAACCATCCGCCCCCATTCATATTCCGCCGGTCACTGGTAACGCGTATTTAGACGCTCAGGGCTTTGTTCATACTTTGGAGTTAGTGTTCAACGATTCCGTGGGAGAAAACTGGATTCATTACATGCGGTTCGTATTTTCGCCCGATGTAATTCGCGGTACAATGTATGATATAGACTGTATTAATTATCTTCGGGATCCCAATATAATAAGAATCACTATGGGCTGCGCGTTTCCGGGAGCGGTTTTTACAACGGAGATGGTGAACAGCGGTACGGTGGCTGTAAATTACAGTGCGCTTATGCTTGTGGAGAGGGACAACTTAAGAGTAGAGGGCGGCAGCATTATCCCAGCGGGCCGCGTCGACGCGCCGCCGCGGGTTACCTCTGTTCTTGACAATCAACGCATTATCCCAAATCCGCTTGTTGTTAAAGATACAACTGAAGTCCAGCAAACACCGCAGCTCTCCGCAGAGTTCACCGCCGGCCCGAACCCTGTCAGTAAACAATTCGGCGCAATAAATTTCTTTTGGCAAGGCAAGCGTATACAGAGCGCGTCTCTCAAAGTTTTTGATGCGTCTGGTAATGTTGTCAACAGGAAGATCAATATTCGTGACGCTGGGGTTGAAAATTTTCAACCCGTACGGGGGATACCCGCCAATGTCGAATCCCGTCGGATAATCGGTACATGGAATTTGACAGACCGCAGAGGCCGTCCGGTGTCGGAGGGTACGTATTTGGTTAGGGGAGTGATTATGGTTGATGGTAAGCGTGAGCGTGTGGCGGTGATGGTTGGTGTGAGGTAGGCGCATGTCGGAGCCCACGGCGCTGCCGTGGGGTAATGATTACGCCCCTTTGGCTTCGCCGCGATAAACACGGTGGGGCTAAGAGGGATATTAGGGATGT
>WRCH01000171.1 GCA_009784115.1 Chitinispirillia bacterium | reverse complement strand
AGTATCATCTCTAACTTTGTTGTACTCTACTGATACAACAACCCTTGATTTTTTTAAAGCACCACTGACCCATTCGTAACCTGAAATACTACCGAAACGATTTACCGCATCATTGTACAACGCATTAAAAGTATCTTGAGTCATAATCGTATACCTATATCATCCAATCATTAGCACTAATTTACAATTTCTTATGAAAATACTCTCAAGCAGAATACTTTCCTGAATATACAATTATGACAAATATAAATCAAGCAAAAAAGAATCCACTATACACGACTATCACAACAAATCATAATTTTCCAAAAATATCCCCATGTTTTCAATTACCAACGCGCTATTTAATAATCGCGCGCTTCTTATTCCAACGAACCAGGATATAGCTCGCTATATAGAGCGTTGAGAATCCGCCCGCTGTAAAACCTATCAGAAGGGCGAGTGAGAAGTCTTTGATTGAATCGCTTCCAAGTATGTAAAGAGCCGCTACCGTAAACAGTGTAGTTACCAAAGTGATAACCGTACGGGTAAGAGTCTGATTGAGACTAAGATTCACAATGTCGGCAAAATCTCTCCCCTTAAGTCCGCCTTTACTATTCTCTCGAATGCGGTCGAGAACAACGATCGTACTGTTAAGTGAATACGCGATAATTGTCAGCATAGCCGCTATAAATGGGAGGGAAAGCTCAATGCCAAACATCGCGAAAATGCCAAGCGTTATAAGCGCGTCGTGAGTAAGAGGTATAGTAGCCGCCGCCGCAAACGGCAGGTTGAAACGGAATCCGATGTAAATCAACATTACCAACAGCGCTAATACCGCGGTGATAAGAGCGTCGCGTCTGAGCTCACTTCCGATTTTTGGTCCAACCTCGTCGACGCTCAACACGGTGAAACTGTTGTTGGGCAGATCCTCTTTGAGAGCCTCTCTTAGCTTATCGCTTACGCTCACGCCTTCAGGCAGTTCGCGTACCGTGATCTGTATTTCATTATTGTCAGCAAGACCGATAGTTTTAATCTCAGGCTGACCATACCCCAGATTGCTAACGGAATTTCTTATGGTAGTGAGCTCACCGCGCACCGGCTGCTCGAACTTCATGTGTACAGTAGTGCCTCCGGCGAAGTCAATTGACATATTAAATCCGCCGCGGACGATAAGCATTACAATAGATACCAGCAAAAGCGCTGATGAAAAACCTATCACAAGCTTGCCGTAGCGCAGAAAGTTAAATTTCGTATTCTTGAAAAGCTGCATCTGTTTACTTTCCTTTTTTAACTATGATAATCACAAATTCTTTGTGATATTTTTTTGATTAAAATCTGTACGGGCGCACCGCGCCCGTACTAAAACCTAAATACTCAACTTTGCCTTCTTCTGGAAAATAGTCGTCATTATCAACTTTGATACAAAGAGCGCTGTAAAAAGAGACGCGCTGATGCCAAATATCAACGTTATGGCAAAACCGCGAATCGGACCCGTTCCCTTCCACAATAGGATAAATACGACAAGGAGAGTCGTTATATTTGAGTCAAGAATCGTCGACAGCGCGTTAGAGTATCCTGATTCGATTGCGCTTCGCACCGTTTTCCCAAGCGCCGCTTCTTCCTTAATACGTTCAAAGATAATAACGTTCGCGTCGATACCCATACCTACAAGCAAGATAAGACCTGCTATACCTGGAAGGGTGAGCGTCGCGTTAACAAGCGCCATTACAGCGAGCACAACCGCAATATTTATCGCAAGAGCAAACAGAGCGATGAGGCCGCTGAACTTATAGTAAACAAGCATAAATACTATAATAAAAGCGGAACCGATAGCGCCCGCGAGAAGTCCCTTTTGAATAGCGTCCTGACCTAATGAGGGGCCTACTGTACGCTCCTCAACAATGTGCACAGGAGCGGGGAGAGCGCCTGCGCGAAGGATGATCGCAAGAGCCCGAGCCTCTTCGAGCGTGTAGCTTCCGGTGATCTCAGCGCGGCCGCCTGATATTCTTGATACGATGCGGGGAGCTGAATAAACTGTTCCGTCAAGTACAATCGCAAGCTGCCTGTTGATATTTGCGCCTGTAACTCTTGTAAACTCTCTTGCGCCCCTTGAGTTCATCTCAAGATCAACTTTGGCCCTGCCTGCGTTACGACCGCTCTGGTCAATAGAAGCCATAGCGTTTCTGATAACATCGCCGCGCATCTCAGGCGAGGTTTTGAGGTAGTATAAATATCTGTATGTTACATTAGAGCCGCGTTCCGGCGTGATAGTTTCGCTGCTCCACAAAAACGTATTTCCGCCAAGTCCGGCGCGCTCAAGCGCTCTTCTTACGTCGTCGCGCTGAAGGAGAGCGTCAACCCTTCTCACATCTTCCTGTCTTACGACAAGCCCCTCGCCAAAATATCCGATAAGCGCGCGAAATGATGCCGCCGCCGCTCCCGATTCACCGTCTTCAGCCTGCGCGGTCTGGGCGTCGGCAGATTCTCTTCCGCCAAAGAGTCTGTCCGCAAGATCAGCTTCTTCTCTCTCACGCGCGTCAACAGCCTCAGTATCTTCAGCCGCGTCTGTTGTGTCGGCCCTGCCGCTCACTGTGTTTTCAATAACCGTTATGGCGCGTTCACGCGTCGCTTCGTCGCGAACCAGATTGAATTCAAGCTGAGCGGTTCTGCCGATAATGTCTTTAGCAACCTGCTCATCTTTGATGCCTGGCAGCTCGACAATAATTCTGTCTCTGCCCTGCTTCTGCAGCACCGGCTCAGCTACGCCAAGCTGGTTGATACGGTTTTCGATAATGGCGTACGCCCTGTCAATAACATCTCTGTCATTGGCGTCAAGCTTCGAGCGATCAATCTCAAGCACAAGACGCATACCGCCCTGCAAGTCGAGGCCGAGGTTGAGAATACGTTTAAGCGATCCGGGGTTGTCTCTGCGGATCTGCTCCTGAGCCTCTTCTGACTTGCTGTAGAATTGAAATGAGGGTATAAGCAGAACCACGGTCACTGCGATAACGGCGATGAGGATGCCGAAACGTAAACCTACATTTTTCATAATGCTGCAAACCTTTCTGGGGTTAGACCGCCGCGAAGCAAAGACGTCTGCTTTTTGGCAAATCTATAAAACGCGCGCATCTTAGCGCACATCAATTAAAAATAAAACAAGTTACACAAAATACATTATATTTGTGAGTTCACGCAACTTTTTTTGGTTAAGTTTAAGAGTGAGTCTTCCAAAGTTCGCTTGTGGGGGAGATTTATTTAATTGCGCTCTCCCGCATTAATGTAAAATAGCGGAATATGCTCATTAAGTATAATGTTTTGCGAGCCGTTTGGTTAAAATTTTGCATTATTTATGAAATATAGCGATATACGCGGCGTATTTATTATATTGATTATTAAAGCATCTGTCCGGAAGTATACCAAATTTCTTGACGAACACCTTTCTTAATGGGAATCTGTCTTTGAGCAGTACGTGCATGCCGCCCTCGCAAGAGAGCGGACTACAAGCTGTCTTAAGCGGACAACCAACGTATAATGCGTGAAGGGATCAAGAAATTGGCTCCGGACAGACTTTTTTTTACGGGCGCTGCGCGCTACGCCTCAACGGTTACAAACAATGACCCGACCCCGGCGCTCTTCCATATATCTTCGTCAACTCAGCAAACCGCTCCATCTTCTTTTTCGCAGGCATTGTCTTTGTCAATCGCCACTGCCAGTTGCCCCACATCACTCCCGGAGTATTCATGCGGTGACCTGCTCCAAGGCCGAGTACATCCTGCATCGGTATAATGCAAAGCCATGAGGCGCTTCCCAACGCGCAGCGCAGGAACGCGTCTATAAAGTTTTTCTCTGTACAGTTTAAGTAATCGCAGATCAACTTTTTGTATGGTTCTGAAAGCAGAGAGAACCAGCTTTGCGAAGTATCATTATCATGCGTGCCTGTGTAGGTAACGCTGTCTTTTGTAATGTTATAGGGAAGATATGGGTTAGCCGGATTTGCGTCAAACGCGAATTGAAGGATTTTCATT
>WRCH01000170.1 GCA_009784115.1 Chitinispirillia bacterium | reverse complement strand
CTTAGAGTGTTTTTTTTCTTTTTGATCGTTTTTTTCCTGATCGCTGATTGTTGATAGAAAGGTAATGGGGGTTGTGTCATAAAATATACAGGTAAAGACAACGCCGGCGCCGATCAATACAAACGCTGTGATTAATAGCGTTAATATTAGGTTTTTTTTGCTTTTTGAAAGGGTTTTCGCAGTTTTTTTATTTTTCATTTTTATTTTCCCGAAGATATACTGAACAACGGCGTAAATCTGCACTGCACCGCACGCAACTGCACGCAGGGCCGGCGCTGTTGCTTAGCGGCACAGTGTAGATTTATGGCGTGATCCAGTATAGCATTAAAATATAGCATAATAAATTGAAAATGCAAAGTAAAAAACTGCAAAATAGAGTTTTTAATTGATGGTATAAAGATTGCTTTTATAATAAAGTCCAAAATCATTAACAAAACAAGGGGGTTAGATAGAATGATAGAGGTAAAAAAACGGCATTGCTGCGCAGTTTTTCTTTTGGTTTTCATCGCTTTTTTATGTTTTATCCATAAGTGCAGGTGCGCGTGTAAAGCAAAAAGAGTAAGCGAAGCGACGCGCCGGGCGGCAAAAGAGAGCGGGCTTGAGCTTGATTACGCAATTACCGATCTTAAGCGAAGTCTTGAGGGAAAATCCGCGCAGCAGCTTGAGCGAAGCCTTGATTCTATTGTAGAAAACGCGAAATCCCGTATCGATAAAATCGCCGGTCATCTAAAAAACAAGGTTCACAGCGAATAAGGATAATTGAAATACATAATTAAAATCTACCTTATCGTGATGGGATTTACAATTTCTCTCATGGCCTTTGAGCCGCAGCATGAGTGGAAAGTTGGACAAATCCGCTTTGAGGGCAATCACTCCCTCAAATCCAGCGAGCTTTTGAGTGTAATGAGGCTGCGCTCATCCGGAGTCTTCAAAAAACACAAAATTACCGAGGATAGACTGTCCGAAAGATTACTCAGTGATTTTCAATCCATAGAAGCGCTCTACCGTTTTAGAGGATGGTACGATGCCGCTGTAAAAGGGTATGAGTTAAACCGCGACAGTTCAAGTAACAAAATCCGCGTTACTATCACCATCTATGAAAATGCGCAGTATGTTATTGGGTCTCTCAATTTTCTTAGTTCTGATTATGAAAATGAGAATTTTTATCGCGAATCAGCAAGAATTTTTCCCGGTGACCCTTTAGATTCCGCTTTAATAGAACAAGGCCGCATAAATCTTACCAACGCTCTTGAAGAGTTGGGGCATCTTTTCGTCTCTGTGATCTATCATATAGATTTCCCTCAAAAATCCGCCGATTTTGCTGACGGTGCTGATAGTATAGATAGTCCTGACAGTAAAGCCAGTCCGGCAGGAGACGTCAGCTATATCATACAAAGAGGCCCGATCGCCGTCGCGGGCGGAGTTGAGATTTTTGGACTCAAGCATGTAAAGCCAAAAGTCGTGGAGCGTGATCTTCAATTTGACAAGGGAGACGTCGTCACCCGCACTTTAGTTGAAAGAAGCAGAAAAAAACTCTACACCGCCGACCTTTTTTCCACCGTATTCATCATACCCGTTGATACGCTTGAATCATATTTGGATCTTGATACGGCGGGGGCGCAGATAGCGGTTATCGTAACGGAAAAAGAGATGGCCGCCGCTGCGGGCGGTGCGGGTTACGGCGCGTATATGGGGTGGTTTGTGAATCTTCAATTCATGTACCGCAATCTCTTTGGTCTTGGCCATAAAGTATCCGTTATGGGAAGATACTCTCACTGGGAGAGAGGAGGGGAGCTTAGCTATCTCTACCCGCATCTTTTTGGCAATTTTGCGGATGGTGAAGCGCGCGTTTACGGAGAGCGGCGCTTGCAGTCCGACTATGACGGGGTATTTTGGGGCGGACGCTTCTCAGTTTTTGACAGGCCGATAGTCCCAATATTCTCATGGAGAGGCTCAATCCGCGCGGAACACACGTCGCGTATAAGTACAGATAATCCTACTCATCTCTATCCCGGACAATCACGCAGGGATACTTACGCGTTAGGCGCGCAGCTGCGCTCTGAGCAAGTACTTGACAACATGAATTTTTTAGGATGGATTGCGGATTTGCGCGGAGAACTCGCCGGCCCGTTTTTACAAAGGACAAATCAATTTTATACGGTTTTGTCAACGCTGCGCCTTCATTATCCGGTGTTGACGATAGCGAATATCACCGCAATAAGCCGCGTTCAGGGCGCCTTTGGGGCGGGGTATGGGAGAAGCGGGCACGGTTTACTCCCTGTACAGGAGCGGTTTTGGGTCGGGTTTGGCCCGCTTGTACCCGTAAGAGGTTTTAATCACCATGAGCTTATGCCCAAAGATGAATCAGGAGATACAAGGGGAGCGGGAGCGGTTTTAGCTTTCACACCAATTGAGCTGCGCATCCCTGTTTATTGGCGGATTCAAGGCGCCGCGTTTGTTGACGTCGGACACGCGTGGAGGAATCCGGGCGCTATTAACATGGAGGATCTGCGTACAGCTTTAGGCCCAGGGCTTATACTTAAGACCGCTCAGGGAGTTTTTCGGTTTGATTACGGGATTCAGGTTCCTCAGGGGCGCAGCCGGTTTCATTTTTATATTGAGAATTTTTGAACGGTAATCATTAGATTTCAGCAAGCGCCAACAAATGACAGCGTAACCGCGGCGGCTTTAGAACCCGCTTTCATGGCCGACAGTACGTCGTTATTTATCAGATAATCAACAATAAAAGCGCCTTGATACGAATCGCCGCATCCGGTAGTATCAACAATTTTCTCTGCTTTGACCGCTTCGCATTTATACTCCGCGCCATCTTTATACGCAATGCTTCCATCCGCACCCAAAGTCATTACAAAAACTGTTTTCGGATACTCGGCAGACCATTTTTTAAGCAAGGGGAGCGATTCCTTTTTTCCGCTGATAAAAAACAGGTCTATTTCGGAGAGATAATCGCTCCATTTATCACTTGGCGTATGGTCTAAAAAATCCACAGACAATAAAAAGTCCGATCCGTATTTAACTTTCAGTATTTGGTCGAAATTAGGATCGTTGAATGTAGTCGCCACGGCGTCAAAGCTCATCATAAACGTCTCGTCGTGTATTGATATTCTGTAATCCTGATAAACCCCGCCGGTCCAGCTGTCATCTTTAAAATACCGGTCGCCGCCGTCAGTCAAATATATTTTGTTACTGGCGCTTACACCCTTAGCCTCGTATAACCTATCGCGGTTTATTTTGTATTTATCCGCCGTCTCTTTTATTTTTTCGCCGTATTGGTCGGTACCTATATTTCCTAATAAAAACGCGTCGGCTTTGCCTGTTTTTGAACAGCTTGCGGCAACGTTAAGCGCATTGCCTCCGGCAATGACAGTGCCGTTTTCGGGAAAGACGTCTGCACAGCAGCAGGTTAACGCGAGTATTTTTTTCATTCTGTATTGACCTTTGTAAAATGTGAGCCAAAGTATATCTATACCGGTACACTGCATAAATCTACACTGCACCGCACGCAACTGCACGCAGGGCCGGCTCTGTTGCTTAGCGGCACAGCGTAGATTTATGCCGTTATATAGTATACAAATATACAATAACAGATCACCGCAAGACAATCGACGGTGTAAACCGCTTGCCGCTCTAAACATCCCTCACATCCACAAAATACTATTTTGGGGGAGATGAGAAAGGTAAGGCCGTGCGGTATGGCGAAAGCTTTAAAAATACTTGATCTGACACTTGTTGGTACGCATCACAGAGGAATTGACGATGCGCTGAATATCTCTAAAATTTTCCAATCCGTTTTCAATGAATGGAAAATGAAAATTTCGTATTAGGTATATTGGCACGGTAAAACGTATTTTATTATAATGGATCAGATATTATGTTATGCTTGTGAGTTTAGAGTTGTTGCGTTTGAAGTATGAAAAAAGCTACCTTCACTCTATGGGGTCATATTTCAAACCACCGTGGTACCTCTTGCAAGGTCCACAAATT
>WRCH01000169.1 GCA_009784115.1 Chitinispirillia bacterium | reverse complement strand
GTACCGGAGTATCCTTTTTTCTGCTTCGGATTTTAGCACTTCAGCCCTGGGGTTGCGTGCGCGTAACCGTACCAGCGCCTCCTGCATCCTCCGCTCCCCAGGGGCTAAAGCCCCTGGTTACATTAAATGTACTCTATTTTCTATACAAAAAAATTCTCTCAAAGACATTCCAAAGTTAAAAGCTGCAAAATTAGATAACAAAGTAAAATCATATATAGATATTATCAGAGAAAATCCTTTCCGAATACCTCCGCCGTATGAAAAGCTGCAAGGCGATTTACAGGGTGCGCTTTCCCGCAGAATAAACAAAAAACATCGGTTAGTTTATACTGTGGACGAAGTACAAAAAGAGATAAAACTTATTAGTATGTGGTCGCATTACGAATTCTAACCTATCCCCCCTTTGTCTTTGCCTGATATTTGCTCTTTTATTAGTGACGGGTCTGTCAGTTAATCACTTATAAGCGGGAGCATGGTATGGATAGCCGAATTCACGCGTTTATTGTTGTTTATACTTTGGAACTTGAAGGTTTGAAGCTGCGGCTGAGAAAGAAAGAGGCGAGGTATCGTGAGGATTACGAAGCCGGCTTGATTACAAACTACGTGTTTATGGAAAATAAAGCGCTCTTGGAGAATGAGATAATAGGGTTTGACAATTTTATAGGCGAGCTTCATAAGCTTGATATGACAAAATATTCAAGCGTAAGCGATCTCCGCGACGATCTTAACGGCTTAAATGAAAAGCTGTGCGAAGAGGAGGGAGTAGCGCACAGCGCGGCGATGCTCGCCAAACGCAAAGCAGACAGAATAGTCTCATACTTCGCCGAAAGCGAACGGGCCGACGAGGAGTATTTCTCGATGATCGGCCGGAAATAAAAACAGATCGCATGGCCGCACCCCTTTAGGGGTGCAAGATTTGCAGTCCCGGGTTTTAACCCGGGGATGGAGACGATACAGATGTTAAGATGCAGGCAGATGACAATATCCCCCCCGCGCTCCGCGCATTTCTTATAGATAGCAGTGAATAAGTAGTTACCCCCTTAAAGGGGGCGGCGAAGCCAAGGAGGCGAGCATGAAACTGTTTAATTTCCACAAAAGCAATGATGACAACAGGAGCCCAAACAGGCTCATAAATGAAAAAAGTCCCTACCTTTTGCAGCACGCGCATAATCCGGTAGAGTGGTATCCGTGGGGTGACGAGGCGTTCCAAAAGGCAAAACGCGAAGATAAGCCGATATTCCTCTCTGTAGGATATTCGACATGCCACTGGTGTCATGTTATGGAGCAGGAATGCTTTGACAATGAAGAGGCTGCCGAGCTTTTAAACCGTGCGTTTGTATGTATAAAAGTAGATAGAGAAGAGCGCCCGGATATTGATGACGTTTATATGTATTTTTGTCAGGTAATAACGGGCGGCGGCGGCTGGCCGCTTACAATTATTATGACCCCCGACAAATTGCCGTTTTTTGCGGCGACCTATATACCGCGTAAGACAGACGGAAATCTCATAGGGATGGTTGATCTTGTTCCGCAGATTGAGCAACTTTGGAAAATGCGCAGAGATGAGATCATAAACAGTGCGCTTCAGTTTACAAACTCACTGCGCATGTTCTCACTCATACCGCCTGTAGAGGCAGATGACGAGGCTCTGTTAAAAGAGACTTACGCGCAGTTAGCGGAGCAGTACGACAGTATAAGCGGCGGGTTTGGCGACTCACCAAAATTCCCAACACCGCAAACGATCCTTTTTTTGATGCGGTACTGGAAAAAAACCGGCGAACAGAAAGCGCTTGACATTTGCGAGCACACGCTCAGGGCAATGCGCAACGGCGCGCTTTATGATCACATCGGTTTTGGTTTTCACCGCTATACAAGCGATAAAGACTGGCGTCTGCCTCATTTTGAAAAGATGCTCTACGATCAGGCGATGATGGCGCTTGTGTATACCGAGGCGTATCAGGCCACAGAGAAAGAGGAGTACGCAAAAACCGCTCAGGAGATTATCTCTTATGTAATAAGGGATTTACGGAGTGATCAGGGCGTCTTCTACAGCGCTCAGGACGCGGACAGCGAAGGGGTTGAGGGCAAGTACTACACGTGGTCTGCCGAAGAGTCGGAAAAAATCATAGGTAAAGAGGACAGCGGTCTTGCGTTCCGCGCCTTTAACATCCGCCACGGCGGTAATGTGGAGGAGATACTGGGCCGCTTTGACGGAATGAATATTCTTTACCGTGATGAATCTGTCAATAAGCTCTCCGCGGATCTTGGGATCTCCGCGCCGGAGTTTGAAAAGCGGATAGAAGCGGTAAGAACAAGGATGCTTGTCGCGCGTGAACACCGTATTCATCCTCTGCGTGATGAAAAAGTCTTAACAGACTGGAACGGTCTCATGATCGCCGCTCTTGCCCGTGCGTCAAGAGTGTTTCAGAATGATGAGTACTACGATATGGCGTGTCAGGCGGCAAACTTTCTGCTTGACAATGTCTGCGGCAAAAATGATCACTCTCTGATGCACCGCTTTAAAGACGGCGAGGCGGCGGTGGCGGGTTATGCCGACGACTACGCGTTTTTGATTTGGGGTCTGCTTGAGATTTACGAATCAAAATTCGATACGAGTTTTTTGAGTGAAGCGATAGATCTCAATAAGCATCTGATTGATCACTTTTGGGATGAAAGCATAGGTGGATTTTTTACAGTTGCCGACTATGGGGAAGAGTTGCTCTTGCGCAGAAAAGAGATATTCGACGATGCGTATCCGTCGGCAAACGCTATTGGTCTTCTCAATCAAATTGTGCTTGGCAGAATTTTAACCTCACCCGATTTTGATGACCGTATATCAATGATGAAGAGCGCGTTCTCAGGAGAGATTGCGCGCGCGCCGTCGCTCTTCAGCGCGTTCATCATGAACTACATGGTCATCGGCGGAGCGGAGGTGATAATAGCGGGTTCGATGAATGATCCAGGCACAAGAGAGATGCTTGCTGAATTAGGGCACCAATTTCTGCCTGATACTGTATTGGTATTTAAACCGACCGATACCGATAACCCTGAAATTGTGAAGTATGTAGATTTTCTGAAAGACTATCAGGCGCGTGAGGGGAAGGTAACCGCTTACGTATTCACAAACAACTCCTGCAAACCGCCGGTTCATGATACACAAAAGGTACTTGAGTATTTAAAGTCGGCATAGCAGCAGTTTTCATATAGATGCGTATTACGCAAAAGCGCCGCAGTCTCTAAAGACTGCGGCGCTTTTTTGTATTGGTAGCGGGGGCAGGATTTGAACCTACGACCTTTGGGTTATGAGCCCAACGAGCTACCGGACTGCTCCACCCCGCGGTATTTTTCAGTTAGCTTATGTTCTGATGCTTGAGCCTGCTGTAAACACCGGCTGCATCAAAGAAACATAATATACTTCAAATTGCGTTCCAAAGTCAAATTAAAAAATATCTTTTAAAGAGTTATATCGTAAATAACTAAAATTATTCTTGGAGAAAGGCTTACTCAGAAACCATATTATCCACATTGTCCATATATAAATCTGTATGATAAAAGGGGGCGGTAAATGAATACAATACTGGCATTTATTAAAGAGCGCGGATTTACCGTGATGATTTGGGGTATGCTTACGGCAGTGGCGGGAATCGTAGCATATGTGACTATCAACACTCCGCGTTTCGCCGGAACGCCGCTGCCTAAGGCTGCGCTTGCGCTTACAATCATCGGATTTATTATCTACATTGCAGGACGCGTCTCAGTAGCCATGCAGCGTCGGCGAAATTCTTACGGCCGGCGTTCCGAAAAAGAAGAAGGACAGGACGACGAGTGAAAATACAGGAACTCATTAAGACAAATGGTATTATAATCGACCTGAAAAGCACCGATAAAATGGATGCGCTGGGCAGTATCGCCCGTTTTATGTGCTCAATTAACGGCTTGACAAACACCGATGAAGTCTGTGCCAAAATCGTTGAACGTGAAATGGAAATGTCTACCGGCATCGGCTTTGGCATCGCCATTCCGCACG
>WRCH01000168.1 GCA_009784115.1 Chitinispirillia bacterium | reverse complement strand
CTGAAGACCGCTGTGGCGCTCCCACTGTGTAAGCTCCCAGTTGAGAGGGCGGTCATGGTTCCACTCTACCCACTGCGCGAACTCACCGCCCATAAACAGAAGCTTTTTTCCGGGATGGTTGAATTGATAGCTTAACAAAAGACGTAAATTCGCAAGACGCTGCCAGTCGTCGCCAGGCATTTTGTTTACAAGAGAACCTTTACCGTGTACCACTTCGTCATGTGATAATGGCAATACGTAGTTTTCTGTAAACGCGTAAAGCATACTAAAAGTAAGCTCACTGTGGTGATATTTGCGGTAAACCGGGTCTTTGCTCATGTAAAGCAGAGTATCGTGCATCCAGCCCATGTTCCATTTCATTCCAAAACCAAGACCGCCCACATAGTTAGGCCGCGAAACCATCGGCCACGCCGTTGACTCCTCAGCAATGGTCTGTACATCAGGGAACTCTTTGTAAATCTCTTCATTCATCCGCTTTAAAAATGAGATCGCTTCGAGATTCTCCCTGCCGCCAAACTGGTTGGGAATCCACTCGCCCTCTTTGCGTGAATAGTCAAGGTAAAGCATTGACGCTACGGCGTCCACACGCAACCCGTCAATGTGATACTTTTCTAACCAGAAAACCGCGCTGCTCAGAAGAAACGCCTGAACTTCATTCCGGCCGTAGTTGAAGATGTAGCTCTTCCAGTCGGGGTGAAAACCTTTTTTGGGATCAGCGTGTTCGTAGAGACAAGTCCCGTCATAATAAGCAAGCCCATGCTCATCACTTGGAAAATGAGAGGGCACCCAGTCAAGTATTACGCCGATATCATTTTGATGCAGATAGTCAATGAGATACATAAAATCCTGCGGAGTGCCAAAGCGGCTTGTAGGGGCGAAATATCCGGTTGTCTGATATCCCCAGGAACCGCCGAAAGGGTGCTCCATGACAGGCAGAAATTCTACGTGTGTAAATCCGATGTCTTTACAGTAATCGGCGAGCAGAGGCGCTAATTCTCTGTAAGTCAGCCACTCGTCTCCATTTTCGCCTTTGCGCTTCCATGAAGCGATATGTATTTCGTAAATTGACATCGGCGCATTTAGGCTGTTTTTCTCCTTGCGTTTTTCCATCCACCCGCCGTCATTCCATTTATAGTCGAGATCCCACACGATTGGCGACGTTGCCGGGGGCTGTTCCCAGTAAGTGGCAAACGGGTCGCCGCGGTTTGCGGTGTATTTGCCGGTATTGGAGTCAACGTGGAATTTGTAAAGGGTACCCTTTTCAATCCCCGGTATAAACCCCTCCCAAATCCCGGAAGCGTCCCATCGTGCCGTGAGGGGATGACTCTTAGTGTCCCACGAGTTAAAATCGCCCACAACAGAGACATGTTTTGCGTTAGGAGCCCAAACCGCAAAATAGGTTCCCTTAACCTTATCTACGGTCATAAGATGAGCGCCAAGTTTTTCAAAAAGCCTGAAATGATTTCCCTCTCTGAAAAGATAGATGTCGTAATCGGTGAGAAGCGTTACCCCTTCTTGAACTTTTTCGACCTTGTTTGTTGCTGCTGGAAGCGGCTTCATTTTAGTTACCCTTTCTTTATCTTTTACAGGTAGTGTACTTTTGCGAGAGAACGGCGCAGGTTGTGCGTAACAGAGCGCATCCCGTTAAATTAACCGTTTAGATAGATAATAGTATAATATAGAACAAAGCAGCGGCCGCTGCTACTTTTTTTTACTTCGATTGGAGCTATCGCCCAAAAGCTATTGCTTTGAACGGTGGAAATATTGTATTCTTTAATATTATGAACACACTTCAAACCAATGAAATATCCGGTACACAGACTCAGCGCAGTGAAAAAAGTTCCATATGGGATTTTAACTGCGACCCGATCGCTCATCCTGTTTCTGTGAAGATTTCCAATAATCTGCGTGTTACTGTTTTGTCGCAAACTGTTTTGCGTATTGAATATAACAGTGAAAAGCAATTTGAAGATCGCCCCTCTCAGCAAATATGGTTTCGCCGCCGTCCGTCTGTAAAATTCGGAGTGCAGTACGGAGAAAACAGGTTAGAGATCATCACCGGCGCGCTGCGTCTTGTTTGTGAAGATACGCTCTCACCGTTAAGCGGCGATACGCTGTACATCGATCTGCTGAATGAAAATAAGCGGTGGCGTTACGGCGATACGGATGATAAGAATCTTGGCGGTACCGTGAGAACGCTTGACAAAGTAAATGGAGCGGCGCCGCTTCCTCCCGGGCTTCTTTCAAAAAACGGGTGGACGGCGCTTGATGATTCCAACTCTCTTGTTTATGATGAAAATTTTTGGCCGACAGCGCGGAAAGCGGACAGTACAGATTTGTATTTCTTCGGATACGGCAAAGATTACAAAAATTGTCTGAAAGAATTTTGCGCGTTGAGCGGCTCCATAGCTCTGCCGCCCCGCTTTGCTTTTGGTAACTGGTGGAGCAGATACTGGCCCTATTCGCAAAATCAACTAATGGAATTAGTGCTGGATTTTGAACATCATCGTTTACCGCTTTCCGTATGTGTGGCGGATATGGACTGGCACATTGTAGATAATCCTCACCACAAGGGTTGGACCGGCTATACATGGAATAAGGATCTGTTTTATGATCCTGAAGGTTTTTTTGCATTTCTTCACAAAAAAGGAATCCGCTCGTGCCTCAATCTCCATCCGGCAGACGGGGTGCATCCTCACGAAGAACCTTACGCTTCAATGGCTGAACATACAGGCATTGATCCTCAAAGCGGGGAAGCGGTTGAGTTTGACGCGGGTGATCCGCAGTTTATGAGCGGATATTTTCAACATCTGCATCATCCGCTTGAAAAGCAGGGGGTTGACTTTTGGTGGATAGACTGGCAGCAGGGTTCGGAGTCCTCTATTGAGGGGCTTGATCCGCTCTATCAGTTAAATCATCTGCACACTTTAGATATGCTGCGCAGCGGCAGGCGGCCTCTTATTCTCTCCCGTCACTGCGGCCCGGGCGCTCAGCGGTATCCGATAGGCTTCTCAGGCGATACTCATGTTACATGGAAGAGTTTGGCGTTTCAGCCTTACTTTACAGCCGCTGCGGCAAACGTCGGTTTCAGCTACTGGAGCCATGATATTGGCGGACACTACAAAGGCAAGGAGAGTCCGGAGCTTTACGTGCGGTGGATTCAGTTCGGAGTGTTTAGTCCGATTTTTCGTATTCACAGCGCAAATAATCTAATACAGGACAGAAGGCCGTTTGTTTACGATTTGGAAATTTTAAAAGAGATACGCAGCGCGATGCGCCTGCGCCACTCTCTTATACCTTATATCTATTCATGCTGTCATATCACCGAAAAGGATTCTATCCCCTTTATAAGGCACATGTATATAGAACATCCAAATGATCAGGAAGCGTATGAATGCGGCGGTCAGTATTATTTCGGAACGTCATTAATAGCGGCTCCTTTTACATCGCCTGTTGATCCGCAGACCAAATTGTCATCTCAAAGCGTTTGGCTGCCGGACGGGTGCTGGTACAATTTCTTTACAGGTGAATATATAAGGGGCGGACAGACAATATCAGTCAGCGGCGGGCTTGATACAATCCCAGTTTACGCAAAAGCAGGGTCGGTCATCGTTTGCGCGGCTCCGGAATGTTTGGAAGCTGATAAAAACCCTCACTCGCTTAATGTCAAAATTTTTGCGGGAGAGAGCGGCTCCTTTATTCTTTATGAGGATGACGGTCAAACTTTAAGCTACAAGAAGAGCGGAAAACTTTGTGTGACCGTTCTCAAGCAAGAGTGGTATACTACCTGCCTTGAAATAAATATTGGAGCGCTGCGCGGAGAATGTCCGGATTTTCCGAAAAAACGCACCTGGACTCTTGAGATATTTGGTATAACGGATGAGTGCGAAATAAGCTTATTTGCAGGCGGCGAACCGCTTGGCCTGTTTAATACTTACGACCGCGCAAAGCAGTGTATGAAAATATCAATAAGAGAAATTGATGTTAACAAGAAAATAACATTAGAGTTTAAAACCAAATTGACTACTCTTCTAAGTAAACGTAATTATCTTAGTGCGTTTTCG
>WRCH01000167.1 GCA_009784115.1 Chitinispirillia bacterium | reverse complement strand
GCTGTCTGAGGCCATAGCCGCTTGAGGATCAAACCAGTAGATAAGGCTTCGGGAGCCGCAGCGCAGCATCCACAGGAGCGGAAGCCACATCGCTAACGAGACGCGCTCCTTCTCCAGAGTCATCTATTTATCCTTTACAAGAGCGTCAACCATTGAGTGATAAAGATGTTTTTTTGCTTCCCAATTGTACTCTTTCATAAACTTGAAAGAGTTGGTGACAAGTTTAGAACGCAGGGAGCTGCTTTTTCTCAAGAGTAAAATACGATCGGCTAAATCAGATACATCCTCAGAGCGGAAAAACTGCACTAATGTTTCGTCAAAATAGTGTTTGTGTACAAGCGTATCAGAGGCGATAACAGGAACACCCATTGCCATAAACTCTAAAATTTTTGTACTAAACGCCTCATTGCCAAAAGTACGGCTAAGTTTGGGCTCAACCCCAATATCCGCGCCGCTTATCACCTGCGGCAATTTTTCAATCGGAACAATGCCGTTAAAGAAGACCTGCTTTTCAAGTTTGAGCTCCTTTACAAGAGATTGAAAATATCCCTCGTCCGTACCTTTTCCATAAATATGAAGTTGAAGCTCCGGTATCTCTTTTTTAAGCATCTCAACAGCCCTTATAGCGGTTTCAAGTCCCTGATGGATGCTGAGAGTTCCGGGATAGACCATTATGTATGAGCCGTTTTTAATACGCCTGCTTGATTCGCATGTAAAGATATGCGTGTCGGGATAATTCATTACCACCGAACATTTTTTTGATGATACGGAACGGCTGATAAGCCTCTCATGCCAAATATGATTCGCCACTATAACATGATCGGCAAAAGCCATTGACGCTCTCTCAACGAAAACAAGCATCTTAAAAAGCAATGAACCATGCTTAGCGCCGAATTTACTTGCGAAGAGTTCCGGGACGATATCGTGTATGTCAAGAACTATCTTCGCACCAAAAAGTTTGGGTATAAGCGCCGCGAAAACCTCAAAATCCGGGACTGAATGGACGTGTATAAGATCATAACGCTGTTTTTTAAAGTGAAGTTTCGTCAGCATTACCGCGGAACGAAAGAGAAAAAGTAAAAGCTTGATTAAATAATCAATTTGTCTCTTTTCGTCAATATCTCTCTTTTGGATTTTATATACATTGACGCCTGATACTTCACAAAACGAGCTGCTTTTTGGCTGACGCAGAACAATCGCGTCTACCTCATCGCCTCTTCTTCTGAGTGACTCCGCGTAACGGCGCACGCGGTTATCTCCTTCATAAAATGTATAAGCTACCATGCACACTCTCATACATATCTCCCTGTTTTCAATCTGTCAACCTTTTCACCGCACTCTACATCAGGCCCAATGGAGCTTTGGCAAAATTGGGCCGCCTCCTTAGGCAGAGCATTCCAATACTCACCCTCATAGCGGCAAAGCAGATACTCTAAAAACTCCTCATAGATCCGCGCCTCATACTGCTCATAACCGCAAGTTTCACCTTGAAAACTCATGTAATCAGGATGAGTGTTTAAAAGCACCATGCCGCCCTCTTTAGCAATCCAGTCTAATTTCTCTTTCCATATAGAAAACGTCTTCTCTCTAAGAAGCACAAACAAAGTGAAATCCTGCGGAAGCGTATACGGTAGTTCAACGTAGGGCGGTTTCCCTTCTCCTCTATCCACAGTAAAAGGAAATATAGTCCCCACTCCGTCAGGCTGCGGCTCAAAAGGGTCTGTGTCAAATGTGGAGCAGTCGTATTTAACGTCAAGTTCACCTATCCACTCAAGATTATGGTGCATCGCGCCTGCTCTAAACCCGCACGCTCCCCACTCTTGCAGATAATTATTTATAAGAGGTGCGCGCTTTTTAAAAATCTTATATGTTGAAAAAAGTTTACCGTCATGATTAAGATCATGCACCCCAACCTCAAAACCGTTATGTGAAAGAAAGGCGCGCAGATCAGGAGAGACTTCATAACGCTCAGGGACGAGATTAAAGGATGAGCGAAATCCCAAAGCACGCTCTAAATGCGCAACCTGATAGCTTTTGTCCTGACCGCCGGCGCGTTCAACATCGTGAGTTAGTACAACCGCAAACCGCTTACCGCCGGGCCACCCTTTCCAATTTTTTGGTTTTTTAGAACTTGCAGGATCTATAGGCCAAACAAGCGAAACCGATTCGAGTTTGCGCCTTACACCTGCGCTTCGCATCATAAGCTGATAGCGGCGCGGGATAAAAGGTTTTAACTGATAGAATATTTTTCTCTTCAACATAGGTTACCATTTTTCTTCTGATATTGACATATACTCATGCACCGCGTCTGCCACAAGCTCCTGCTGACCGCTCTCAAGTCCGGGAAACATGGGTAATGATAGTAAGCGGCTGCAAAGCCTTTCACTTACAGGAAATGATCCTGCCTTATAACCATGATCACAGTAGGCTTTTTGCAAATGAAGCGGCAGCGGATAATGAAGCCCTGTACCAATACCCTTATCCGTAAGAAACTTCTGCAGCTCATTTCTATTGTCAACTGAAATAACGTAAAGATGATAAACGCCGCGCGACCAAATAGGTTCGTAGGGAATTTCCACTCCTTTTATCTTTTCAAGAAGCTCGCCGTAGCGCTTAGCGCTCTCTCTGCGCATCTCATTCCAGCGGGCAAGATGTCCGAGTTTTACAAGGAGTATTCCTGCCTGCAAAGCGTCAAGTCTTCCGTTATAACCTTCCATATCATGGATGTATTTACTTACCTGTCCATGATCTCTTAAAGTGGAGATAATCCGCGCAACATTTTCATCATTAGTTGTTACGGCGCCGGCCTCGCCAAACGCGCCAAGATTTTTACCGGGATAAAAACTGAAAGCCGCCGCCGCGCCGATAGAACCCGCTCTCTGCCAGCTCTGATTTTTCTGCGAAAAATATTCGGCCCCGTGCGCCTGACAAGCATCCTCTATCACGACAAGTTTATAGCGTTTAGCAAGCTCCATTATAGGATCCATATCCGCCATCTGCCCATAAAGATGCACAGGTATAATAGCTGCTACAGGCTTGTGCGTTATTTTATTGAACGTAGTTCCGCTGTGATCATCAATATAGCAGTGTGTCTCAAGATACTCCCTGAGTCTATCGGAACTCATGGCAGATGTTTTCTCATCAACGTCAACAAAAACAGGAATCGCGCCCGCTTGACTTATTGCCTCGGAAGTAGCTATAAATGTATTGGGGACAGTTATAACCATATCTCCCGCGCGTATACCGCACGCCATAAGCGCAAAGCGGAGTGCGTCTGTACCGCTCCCCACCCCTACCGCGTAACGGCAGCCGCACATATGCGCGAACTCTCTTTCAAACTGCTCAACTAATGGTCCGCCTATAAACTGAGCGCTCTTCATGGAACCCCTGAACACCTCTACAAACTCCTCCTCAAGCGAGCTGTGCAGAGCCGACAAATCCAAAAACGGCACCTTATTCATCTATCCCCCTTATAAATTTCGCCGGATTGCCGGCCACAATAGCCCCTGCTTCCACATTTTTGAGCACAACGCTCCCTGCGCCTATAATCGCGTTTTCACCAATCACAATGCCGCACATAATCGTAGCTCCGCTGCCTATGGAGGCGCCGCGTTTTACTACAGTGGGGATAAGCTCCCAATCCTCTTCCGACTGGAGCCCGCCATTATTGTTTACAGAACGAGGATAGCGGTCGTTGATAAAAGTGACTCCATGTCCTATAAAGCAATCATCCTCGATATTTACACCTTCGCAAATAAAGGTATGGCTTTGAATCTTGCAATTCGCGCCGATATGCGCATTCTTTTGAATCTCTACAAACGGCCCTACGCGGCTGTTGTCTCCTAAAGAGCATCCGTAGATGTTTACGAATTTTGCAATACGTACATTTTTGCCCAAGTTTACGTTTACGACACTTTCGTCACTGAGTTCCATTTGTTAATCCCCTAACTTCAAAACTTCCTTAAAACAAATCGTCTGTACCGTCAAAAGATGACGATGCTGCAATTGACAAATCCTCTATACTTACAAGCCTGCCCCCGTTTTTCAGCGATACATCACACGCCTCAAGCATCTGTACAACCT
>WRCH01000166.1 GCA_009784115.1 Chitinispirillia bacterium | reverse complement strand
GTTATACCTTCGGCTATAGCCGCGCGCACAAGATAAAACGCAGGATCGGCAACTCCGGGAGTCCCGGCGTCTGTAATGAGCGCAATCTCCTGATCGTTTTTGAGAGACGCCACAAGCCCCGGCGTAACTCTCTCTTTGTTAAAATCATGATACGCGCTTGTATGAGTAGTTATACCAAGATGGTTTAACAATTTTTTTGAGGTACGCGTATCCTCAGCAAGAATAAGATCACACTCCGCAAGTATTTTAGACGCCCTGATAGTTATATCAGAAAGATTCCCGATTGGTGTTGATACGATGTAAAGGCTCATGGCTTCCCGCCCATCTCCAAAAACGTCTCCAAAATCAGACACGCGGCAATCCTGTCCGTTAATCCCTTATCCCGCCGCGCTTTTTTCTTCCTGAACATCATAAGCTCTGAAGCTCTCCTTGATGTAAAACTTTCATCAACAAAATGTATGGGAAGTCCGCACGTTATTTCTATCGCGGACGCAAAGCCGCGTACCTCTTTTGTCATGGTTGTCTCTTCATCCATATCATTAAGAGGCAGTCCGAAAATTATCGCTTCAATCTTTTCATCCGCGACAATTTTCAAAATTTGTTGATGTGAGTCTTTGCATAATTTTCTGTCTATTGTGACAAGACCTCTGACGAAGCGTCCCTCTTCGTCAGTTACGGCAACTCCTATGCGGCGGCGTCCGTAATCAACGCTTAGCAGCTTCATCCTTTTCCTTTGTCCACTCCATGAGCACCGACAATGTGGAAAGGTTGAGGTTGGCGTTTTTGGGGTGCTTGTTCAGTACGAAGCGGAATTTACCCGTAGGCTGGTTTAAAATAGCGTACACGGCGTCCGCGCCCTGCCACTTTGTGCCGGCGGCGGCGTATACGATTTTACCGTTATTAAAATAGACCAATCCAAACGGCCCTTTGGCCTCTACCATTAGGCAGCCGGTTTTACAGCCGATCTCTATAAATTGAAGCACCTCAAGCAGATTCCCGCCGGATATCTCGCCCTGAAGCGCGCAGCGCTGTACGCTTGCCTGAACATTTTTACCCTCCTGGTCATTGTTGACAATGAGAGGAGTCACAATTTTGAAAATGTCCCGGTCTGAAATTGTAGGGCCGAGGAAGCTGACGTTTTTTAATACGCTGCTTGCCGGAGCCTGTGAAGGGTCGGGTACGTTATAGAACAGAAAATAGGTAATAGTTGACGTTGAGGAGAGCCGTGAAAAAAGATTTTCGATCTTCACAAATATAGACGGCTCAAAGTTCCAATCGACAAGAACTATATCGGGCTGACTGTGTTCGATGCTTTGGCGCGCCGTAACCGAGTCTTTGGTGATGCTTACGTTGAACCCTATTTCAGAAAAACAGCGTTCGACGGGAGTATTGGCGTTTGTGAGCACAAACTGCACCATCTTGGTCTCTTTCGCGAGAATGAGCGCGTTTTTCCTGACGAAGATGTTTCTTTGGCGTTCAGCTTTTATATGTTTATAGGTGACAAATCCAAGAACGATAAGAACAATAATACCGGCGGCAAGCAGAATAAAAAACACTAATTTCGCGTCTTCAAACAGTTTTGGCGAGGTTGGCATTTCGTCAAAAATCTCGAGGTTATCGCACCGTACCCATCCGGTTGTATCTTTGGATTCTACTCTGACTAAACACCATGTATCACCCTGTCCGGCTATAGGGAAGATGTCGCTTCTGCGTCCCATAACAACAAAAGGGGATTGAGGGTCGAGCTCCTGTAAAATTTTGGTATTGCTTTTAAGCCGTCCGTATTTTTGTACCGCGGGCCCGCCCTCCTCGGCAGCAGGCGGCAGTATTGACAAGTCTTGCCGGGTAAAGAGATTGGCGCTGCCGCACCTTTCATTATCGCCTGAAACGATACGAACTAATGAGCTTGCAACCCAGCCGTCGTTTCCGTTGTATCTTGTTCTGTACCAGTCGTCGCTTTTGCCCAAAAACGGCAGAGTATCGCCTGACTTGGCAACATCGGTAAACGGAGAGGAGGTGTTCGGCGCGGTACGGATTCTTGCGGATTCAACGACAACCAATTGACAGGCAGAAACGCTCTGCACCGCCATAGAGGCGAGTATCACCGCGAAAATAAAATTCCATACGCGCTTTTTCATAATAGATACGGCCTTCATCTTAGTTAGCTGAGCGCTTCTTTCTGCTTTTTAATGTAAAAGAAAACTCCGCCGGCGCATCCTAAAAGAACAATAATAGTCATAATGAGCGCGAGAATCGAACCGATTTTACTGTTTACGATTTTACCGTCTACGGCTCTAAGATACCCGTCTCTGCCGTCAACCGTAACTCTGTACCAGCTTTCGCCGGCAGTCCGCAGAACCAAGTACTCACCCTGTTTAGTCTGTCTGACGATCTGATCGGGCTTTGGGTTGACATTATCTACGAAGATATTTGCCAAATGTGTTGTAACTTTTACATACCGCGTTTTCTCTTTTTTTTCATCATCCTCCGCGAATGACGAGAAGATAACACCTGTGGCGAGGACTGTAAGGCAAAGCAGATAAGACAATCTCATTTGAGAACTCCTAACTTTAATGTGTTTTTATAGTGTCAGTTTGTTTATTTCCGATTCAAACAGCGCCCGCGAACTCTCATCCGCGAAACGCAGACCTATTTTAAGATACCAAATTTCCGGCGCAGATGCAAATTCTACCGCCTGTAACCGAATATAATCTTTTTCCGTTGTAACTATACCTCTTGAATATACATCCTGCAAGCGATGTGTAAAATCATTTATTTTTAAAATGTGGTGATCTTTAAAAGAAAGTGTATCGCAAGGCTCTATCGAAAATGTTTTAAGCATATCAATAAACCGGTGCGGGCGGGCTATCGCGCATACGGCAAGGGGATTTTTAAGTGGCGCGTTTTCACAGGTTCTGCCGCTTTTACCCTCTACCCAGTAGAGCGGTTCCTGCAGTAAAATCATACATTTTTTACTATCGAACCGCCGTTCAAGCTCTTTTTTGATCTCATTCATATTATTAATGGCTGATGAGCTGCCGATGATAAAAAGCAGATCCGCCCGCGACAAAGACGATACCGGTTCCCGCAGAAAGCCCGCTGGGATCATACGGTCGCAAAAAGTTTTTTCACTGAGGCAGACAATATCAAGGTCTCTTTTTATTTTTTGGTGCTGAAATCCGTCATCAAGAATAAAAACCGATTTTTGCGGAAGCTCATCAATAATTTTTTTTGCGTTTGAGACCCTGTCTGCCCCTATGCCAAGCCACGATTGAGGCAGATTTCTGTGAATCATGCAGGGCTCATCGCCTGTAAGTTCCCAGTTTGCGGTTTCGCCGGGTTTTACGATAACAGGTTTTTTTATGGGACGGCCGTATCCGCGTGATAAGAACGCTATACCGTACCCTTTATCAATAAGGTATTGACCGACAAGCTGCGAGACCGGGGTCTTTCCGGTACCTCCGGCGCGTATCCCGCCAACGCTTATTACCGGACGGCAAAGCTCGTGTGAGAGCGCGGGAAAAGTATCGTAAATGTGCTGACGGCTCTTAACCCCGGCGCTGTAGAGACGCGATAATATACTCACTGCGGGATTTAATCCAAGGCGTCCGGGCAGGGGAGAGTCGAATTGCCGCTGAAGTTTTTTCATCTTTTGAAATATAAATTATTGCGGCCGCGGTGCGAGAACGTATTTTATACCAAGGATAATAGTATAAAAACATAAGGAGTCTCACATATGCCCTGTCCAAATGTCAAAGAATGCTCTTGCCCAAGCAGATCTTGCGTTAATCACTCAAAATGCTGTGAGTGCGTTATTAAGCATAAGAATACCGACAGCCTGCCGTTTTGTCTGTTTCAGGATAACGGCGGGGATAAGAGTGTGAAAAATTATTATAAGAAGCTACAGGAGAGATTTGGGAGTTAATCCGAAATCTTCACCCCTTTAGGGGTGACAGAGTGTAACCCGGGGCTTTAGCTCCGGGACAACTAAATCTTTCCCAAACCGCTGAGCGCAACCCATCCGCTTGCTCCGTTTGGCAGATTCACAAGAGCCCACTCACCGCTTGTCTTGCGGATTTGCAGCTTTGTTCCCTCATGCGCGGTGAAGAG
>WRCH01000165.1 GCA_009784115.1 Chitinispirillia bacterium | reverse complement strand
TTCCAAAAGCGACTCTTGACAGCGTCCGCGCCTCTATAGTCAGGGCAGCGGATAAGTGGCTGCTTGAGATGGATAAGCATCTTTACAGAGTACCCAATATGAATTTTATATGGGGCTCCAATTCCATTTTCGCAAACAAAGGCATCGCCATGATCTACGCGCATAAAATCACGGGCGACAGAAAATATCTCCTTGGAGCGGCTGAGATTGCTGATTATCTGCTTGGCAAAAACGCCAAGGGGCTCTCCTTTATGACAGGGATAGGAACAAGATACGCGGCTAATCCGCATCACAGGCATATAGTTGCCGCTAAAGGTCTTCTCGAAGATAAAGATGGAACTATCCAGAGGCAAAGACAAACGGCGCCTGCTCAGGACAGTGTAGTAATCGTCGGATTTTTAGCGGGCGGCCCAAACGCGGGTCAGCAGGACAAGGCTCATGAGGTAGTATACACTTATACGCTTCCGGCCAAAAGGCTTGAAGATCATTACAAGAGCTTCGCGTCAAACGAGGTCGCGATAAACTGGAACGCGCCGGCAACATTTCTCTTCGGAGCAATCGACGCTCTGATGACCACACCGGCCGCGCCTCCTCAGCCACAAACTCCGGCAAGACAACCGGCAAGACCGGCGTCAAGAGCCCCGCGAAGATAACAGGTGGATCCGGCGCACAAAAATGTGCGCCGTTTTATTTTTCATTTTGGCGCATATATTCCCACATCCCGGAGGGATGCACCCATTAATCCCGAGCAAAGGGCGCATCCCTTCGGGATGCGAATATTTTGGGTAAATACCGTTTCTACCGGGCGGTGCATCCTTTCAGGATGCAGAAAAACGGAAAATATCTTGTTTTAAAACTACGATACAATATTAACTATGGGAATCAGAAAAACGGATCAGAATAAGGAGACGCGGGTTTAGTTCCCTTCTGCTCCCATTTTATGTCGGGGATTTTCTTTATATTCACTACAAAAGAGTATCCCGGGTTTATCTTCTCAGGTCTCCATGTAAAACGCATCTCCCAGCACTCAAGATCGTACATAAAATTAAAATTGTTATGAGTAAAGCGATTGCTTGAAAAATCATAATTGCCGTTCCAACGCATGGATAGAGAATTTGTAAATCCAAACCCCGCTGTGGCGGCAAGATTGAACGACTTGACAGGTTTAAACGGCTCGCCCGGAGCTATACGGCTCGCTCTGTAGTTAAATCCTGGGTTAAACCCAAGATTCCAGCTCTGAGAACCGCCGCTTTTACCCTGCCTCTCAAGCGGATCAATATATCGGGAAGAATCAAGCCGTAAAAGGTCTCCATCCCAAAAGTTCCCTTTTACCCCAATATTATTTGTTGTAAGGCTTACATTGTAATTTTTCTGTATGGGAGCGACAAGATTATCTGCGTTATCATATAACCAAAAACCCGATGAATATGCCGCGCGCAAAAAATTATAACTTGTGTTCGCGTTAAGCTGCGGATCATGCCACTTGCGTGAGCGCGCTTCAAAGTCATAGGCTGTACTCAGCGACAAAGAGAGAATGTCAAATTTCTGCTCCCGCGCCGCTTCCCCAACGCCTGTGAGTCTCTTACCCTGAAACTGATTAGCCAGACTAAAAGTCGCAAGCTGCTGAGCTTTAGCCCTTGGCCCATCGTAGGCTATTTTCACATCGTAAAACGTTCGGTTGAGATCATGCTTTGGGATGTAGCTATACCCAACGGTTGGGGTGAGAATGTGGCGCAGCCCCGTAACATTGAATAACCTGACCGGAAAAACTCCGTAAACCTTAGTGGACAGGTTTACACCCGCTCTCCATGAGTGAACCAAATTAAACTCATTGGGCAGCGTATCGCGCACCAAGTGCATTCTCTGCGGACTCTCTTTTGTTATCGTATAGATAGTGTCAAGATCACCCGCTTCGTTAATAAAAAATTCCGGCGCTATGTCAAGCAGCGTATATTCGGGAAATCTCGTATCTCTTGCCGGATTTCTAACTCTGTAAACGACTGTATCTCTAATATACAGAGTATCTCTTACAAGGGTATCAATCGCTCCGTAAAACATTGAAGCGCGTGTATTAAAGTATGGAGAGACGTTAAAGTAATTCAAAAATTTCTGAGTAGAGGTAAGGTTAACATTGTGCTCCATACCGGGTCTTATGAATCCTGGCAGAGAGTCATTGCCGTAAACGTCTCTGCGCACGTTTGCTTTTGTGTTATATGAGTAGTAAATATTGTTATACCATGAAGGGCCGCTTTGAGCGGTATCTTCATTCGGCTGATATGGAATAAACGCCCTGGTGTGCAGGTTAAAATCAAAAGAGGGCATATCCTCAAGTATACGGTCTGTAGTGAGATTGTGGTTTCGCCGCCAAATAAGATTCGCGGAGGCGTTTATGCTTTCGAACCTGTGAGATAACGCCAGGTTCGCGTCAAGCTGTTGTTTTTCAAGCTCGTATGTTTCATCGCTGTACAGTTGGTTAAAAGAGCGGTTTGAGAGAATTTCACCGGAACCTGTGAAACGGGTTCTGCCGTCAGGAGTGAGGGAGTGATTGTGCCTGTATTTAACCGCCCATTGTCTATCGCTTACTTCAAGCTGATTGTCAATAGCGTATCTCGCGGAGATGTGTCCGTCAAGTACGTATCTCAGCGCGTAATTGCTTGACGCGTTAAGCACGAAGCTGTTAAACTCCTGCGCCTTTGCCCAAAGGGTAAAATCCGCATAATCATTTGGAGCGTAGTAGTATCCGATGTTGTCTAAATAACCGCCGCGGCTTAAGCTTCCTCCCCAAACCGGCGTAAGCCATCCGCTGCGCCTGCCTTTTTGCAAAGGAAAAATAAAATACGGGAGAATGGCTACAGGAGCGTCGCCAATGTTAAGTATAACGGGGCGGCTGATCATTTTATCATCAGGAACAATTTTCACGCTGCGCCCTAAAAAGAAGAAATCGGGGTGATCAATGTTTTCGCAGGAAGTAAAGTCACCCTGCTCTATGTAAAGATGATTGTCTGCGGTTTTAACGATATTGCTTCCTGTAACATACGTCTCGTCAAAGCGGGCAGACGCGTAACTCACCCGCCCTCTGCGCGTTTTTATGTTGTAAACCATAAATTCGCCGGCAGTGGTATCTGTCCCCTCTATCAGCTGAGGCGTCCCTTTAGCTATGAACTGATTAGCGTCTATCGCGTAAATAATTGTATCAGCCTGAAGAGTAATATTTTGATATTTTATTTGAGCCCGTCCAGACAGTCTAAGCGTTTTTTCCTCCGCGTCATAATCGATATAATCTGATTCGTAATAGATGGTATCTGTAACGCCCTGATTACTTCTTGGGCTTGGGCTGCCGTCTGAAGCGGTATTATTAATGCTATCAACGGCGGTATCTGAAGATATATTTGACGACAGCGTATCAACCGGTACGTTTACAACAGAAGAATCGCCCTGAGCGACCGCCGCAGAGACAAAAAGGAAATACATTATGACGGCGCATAATCGTGCGTTTAAAAAATATTGAGGAACCATTTTGATTAAATATTGGATCATTCCTTAACTCCAAAACCCCGGGTTAAAACCCGGGGCTGTAAAGACGCGGAAAAAACAGGAATCACCATCCAATAATGCAATGTATAACAGCTGCATCAATTCTCACTATTTAAAAAGATCAATACCTGTAAAAAAGAAAGATACTTCCTGACGGGCTGTTTCGGGCGCGTCGGAGCCGTGACAGGCGTTGAACTGTACGTTTGTGCCGTAGAGTTTGCGTATGGTGCCTTCTGCGGCTTTTTCGGGATTAGTCGCGCCCATAAGCTCTCTCCAGCGTGTGATAGCGTTTTCGCCTGAAAGCGCGAGAACCATGCAGGGGCCGCTTGACATGAAATCAAGAAGCTCTTCGTAAAACGGCTTGCCTTTGTGTACGGCGTAAAACTCTCCCGCGAGTTCACGTGTGAGCCGTACCATTTTTACCGCTTCAATTGTCAATTCGCTGTTTTCGATCATATTAAATATTTTTCCGGCTGTTTTGTTTCGCACAGCGTCGGGTTTAATGATCGCCAGTGTTTTAACCTTGTCCATCCTCAGAAGTCTCCTTTAATAGTGTGCTTTTTTTCAATCTTGTATTATATTTATAGATAATAAATATACTTTAGGGGTA
>WRCH01000164.1 GCA_009784115.1 Chitinispirillia bacterium | reverse complement strand
GCCGTGTACCCTTAATATCTTGATACAAATTCTTAACGCTTCTCGACGAAAATCTTGAGACAAGGCATGCCTTGTCTTTACATTCTCACATGTGCTTGAATTACAACTATTATGTCAAAGAACTTTTTGGTTAGCGTGACAACTAAAGTTGTCACCAAAAAACCGAAAATTTTATGTTATGGGGAAGATAAATATCTATCCCGCTACATGTCACTTTTTAAAGAACCTATCAAATATAACACAATTTCACTAAAAAGTCAACAACTTTTTTGATCAACACAAGAAAACTGATGTTTTTTCATTTCCCGATGATAAAAAGAGCAAATACACAACCTATGCCGCTTTGAAGACGGGAAATAAAATAATACCTGATAAATGAATTGTCAATAACTTTTTTTAGTTTTTTAGTAAAACAGCAGGAAATGCACCTCTTTCATTTCGGAACATATACAATCCTGCCGCCGCAAGCATTTGCAAGTTTTATGTCACGCTGTTGAGTCGATTTCGTATTTATTCACAAGATATATTGCAGACTGTTGTCCACAAAAAAACAAGTACTTTCTTGCGTTTGAGGTACTAGTTTAATGACTTATAAATTCCACTGCCAAAAGTCTTGTGCAGCCCCTCTGTAAACCACATTCCAGCTTTTCAAATCACGTCCAAAAAATAACTCTGCCCAAAAATAAACCGCATATAAAAATATTGTCTTTTTCTATCACTTTAACCATCCCCTTTAGTTATTTTAAAGTCTTTCACTGATATTTTTTAAGGCGGAGATAAAAAAATGCCAAACGCGGTAATAGTCGGAACGCAGTGGGGTGATGAGGGCAAGGCGAAAGTTATTGACTACCTCACAGATAAATCAGATCTCATAATTCGTTTTCAGGGCGGATCAAACGCTGGCCATACGGTTATTGTGGACGGGCGCAAGTTTGTGTTTCACCTTGTACCGTCGGGCATAATAAGCGAAGGCAAAATATGTATTGTAGGAAACGGCGTTGTTGTTGACGCGAAGCAGCTGCTTAATGAGATTGACGAACTTGAAAAGGGCGGAATCTTTGTTGATAATCGTCTTATGCTCTCAGACCTCGCACACCTTGTACTCCCCTACCACAAGGCGCTTGACAGCGCTACGGAGTCGAATAAGGGTGACGGCAAAAAGATCGGCACTACTGGACGCGGCATCGGGCCGGCTTACGCTGATAAAGTATCACGCAATGGCATACGCGCCGGTGATCTTTTGGATTGGGATCTGTTCTGCACAAAGTTTAAAGCTAATTTCGCCGCGGCAAAACGTCATGTTGAGCTGATATGCAATGGTCAGTTTGATCTTGATGAAAACTTGATACTTGACGAATACAAATCAATCAGAGAACGTCTGCTGCCTCTTGTCAAGGACACATGTCACTATATTTTTGAAGCGAACCGCGCCGGCAAAAAACTCCTTTTTGAAGGCGCTCAGGGAACGTTTCTTGACGTTGACCACGGCACTTACCCATTTGTCACCTCATCAAACACCGTGGCTGGATGCGCGTGCACGGGCGCGGGAGTCGGCCCTTTGACTATTGATCATTGTGTAGGTATCGTAAAGACATATACAACGCGAGTCGGAAACGGCCCATTTCCAACAGAGCTTAATGACGCTGCAGGCGAGCTTTTACAGCGTGTTGGAAAAGAGTTCGGAAGCACGACCGGAAGAACCCGGCGCTGCGGCTGGTTTGACAGCGTTATGGTACGCAAAGCGATTCAGCTCAACGGCATCACACGGCTCGCGCTTACAAAACTTGACGTTCTCAATGAGCTTGACGAGATAAAGATATGTACTCATTACAAGATCGATGGTCAGTTGACAGATCAGTATCCAAGCTGCACGCATAAACTTGAGCGCGCGGTACCGGTTTATGAAACACTTACCGGATGGAAGTGCGACATCAGCGGATGTAAAGAGTTTTCGCAGCTTCCGAAAGAAGCGCTTGACTATGTAAAACGACTGCGCGAGCTTTGCTACGATACAGAGGCGCTTATAGTTTCTGTAGGGCCGGACAGAGCGCAGACTATGGAAGTGGAACCGTTTTAATATGTACAATTTTATTCGCGAAATAACGTATTTTAGTGTTAAGGAACCGCAAATAAAAAGTATATTGTAAAATTGGAGATAGTTTTAATGATACCTGTAGAAGTAAGTACTACATTTTTAACAAGTGCCGGAAACGATTTCGTCATATTGCTTAAAGGCATAGGTGATGAGAGGACGCTTCCAATTTCCATTGGCCAGATGGAGGCGCAGTCAATCGCTATTCATCTTAACAAGGTGCCCTTTCCGCGGCCCCTCACTCACGATCTGTTCAAAAGTTTAGTTGACGCGTCCAATTTAAAGTTTTTGCATACAGTAATTTATAACTTGAAAGATGATACATTTTACGCATGGTTAGTTTTTGAAAAAGGCGATAAAATAATTGAAATAGATTCAAGGCCAAGCGACGCAATTGCCATCGCTCTGAGACACTCTGCCCCATTATATGTAGATGATATTGTAATGGATACTGCGGGAATAGTCATTCCGCCGGATAAAGAGATAGAGTTTTCACAGCAGGATACGGCACAGGCAACGCTTTCTGAGAGTGAAATAACAGCGTTGACACAGGAATTAACACCGCTTGAAACTCTTCAGCGGAAACTTGATCAGGCAGTGGAAGAGGTGCGTTATGAGGAGGCGGCGGGTTTGCGTGACAAAATAGACAATTTTACACAACTTAACTGACTATACCGGTACATGGCATAAATCTACACTGCACCGCACGCAACTGCACGCAGGGCCGGCTTTGCTGCTTAGCAGTACAATGCAGATTTATGCTGTTATTCAGGATAAAACGGGACTTTTTTCAAAAAGCAGGGTTTGTTTCATGTACAGAATGTTTCTCCACAGTAAAATCAGAGACGTACAGATCACAGGCGTCAATCTTCATTATGAAGGTAGTATCACAATAGATAAAAATTATCTAGACAAATCAGGTATTCTTCCCGATGAAGAGGTGCATGTCCTCAATGTCAACACCGGAACCCGTCTCATAACCTACGTTATAGAGGGAGAGGCGGGAAGCGGGATCATGGAGCTCAACGGCCCCGCCGCAAGACTTGGGATGATAGGCGACAGAATCATGGTGCTCACCTACGCAATGCTCACACCTGAGGAGATAGGCAGACACAAGCCTATAATAATAAGTATCGGTGATGAACAGTTTTGCGGCGGGAAGTGTTCTCTAAAAAATTAAAAGAACGGCTGATATGCGCAATCTGATTTTATTCTGTACAGTACTGTTACCTATTTTGGCAGCGCTTATTATAGGTATGCATCTGCAAAAGCCTGCACAGGCCGCTCAAAATTCGCCGGCAGCAGCAGCCCCAACGCCTGCAATAAGCGTATCTCAATCTCAAAACATCCCCTACAAAGGGAGTATTCAAGTTTTGAACGGATGCGGTGTAACCGGTGCGGCGGATCAGATGGCCGCTTTTTTAAGAGATAAAAATTTTGATGTAAAAAAGGTAGAAAACGCTCAGAGCTGGAACTATCCCGCTACAATGGTTGTATCGCGGACAGAGAATATGGCTTTAGCGCGTGAACTTGGCAAAATACTTAAAACCGACAAAGTGGTCCTTGTCCGTAACGGAGAGCAGCTCTATGACGTGACAATCGTAACAGGGCCGGATTTCAGGGACAGAACAGGTGAAAAAAGATAATGTAAAGCCGCTCTGCGGCCGCGAACTCGTTGACTTGGTTATCAAGAGTCTTGAAGAGAAACTCGCAGAGAAGATCGTTGTTGTTGACATGAATAATAAGTCCGGCGCTGCCGACTGGTTCATTATATGTCAGGGCGATAACACCTCCCACACCTCAGCCATCGCAGACGGAGTGATGAGAGTCCTAAAAGAGAAGCACACGAGCCCGTGGCGCTATGAGGGAGTTGAAGAGGGGCGATGGGCGCTCATTGACTATACAGACGTAGTCGTACACGTAATGCTTCCGGAACTGCGGGAGTTTTATAATCTTGAGTCGCTTTGGAGGTAATCAGATCAGTTTACACTTAATCCTTCCCGCGGGACGGAATGTGGACACACAATCCCTTTTTACCGAACAGTATACTGAGCCTGAAAAAAAGCTCGAATAGCGGTTTGTTGAAAATCTATTTATTTAAAAGATGAAGGAG
>WRCH01000163.1 GCA_009784115.1 Chitinispirillia bacterium | reverse complement strand
TATACATTAAAATCCTTCAAAAAACAAGGGGGCGCCTAATGATCTCCATTAATAATCTATCAATTAACTCGTTGATTGAAAATGAGCTAAGCGACACGCACCGGGTTTTTGTTGATCTGCATAACATTCAGCTTGCTATAGGATACGCGGTTGGCGAGCTTGCGCTTGAGGTCGATGAAAAGCGTCCCTTAAGCGCCGAGATTCTGTTCGGTATTCGTTCGATACTTGAACTTTCCGCAAATTTCGCCCTTGAACGCGCAAACCACACCGACAATTTCGAAAGAGAGTTCTTATTAAAATTAAAAAATCGGCAGGAGCACTCCGCCGAACCATCCCAAGAGTCTCTCAGAGCATGAGACGCCGCGTTGGTTCATATTTAAAAAAAGTGTACGGCGGCCGGTTGTTAAATATTAATTTTATATTTTAGCAGCTAAGTGACCTTATAGTTACGTTATTTTATAATCATCACTTAATCTATTATACGTTAATGGATTCCCGATAGACGGGAATAACGCATTGGTTTGCGGTGATGGTTAATTCACGGGTACAGATAATCACAGTTAAAAAAATGGCCGAAAATCTCTCATTCAAACTAATTAAAACAGACAGCTCCTGCGGCGCGAGAGCCGGCGAGTTGAGAACCGCTCACAGTACCATTGAGACGCCAATTTTTATGCCTGTAGGTACGCAGGCTACTGTTAAAGCGACGTCGCCTCTTGAGCTTAAGGAGTGCGGTTGTCCCATAATTCTCGGCAACGCTTACCATTTACATTTGCGTCCCGGCGAAGATATTATAAGGGAGGCGGGCGGGCTTCATAAATTTGAAAGCTGGGGCGGCTCTTTACTTACAGACAGCGGCGGTTTTCAGGTTTTTAGTCTGCGCGATATCGCGAAAATTACCGATGACGGGGTTGAGTTCCGCTCTCATATTGATGGATCGCTCCATTTTTTTTCGCCTGAAAAAGTGATGGAGATAGAGCACGATTTGGGCGCTGACATAATAATGGTTTTTGATGAGTGTCCGCCGTCAAACGCGGAAACATCAAAAATCAAGGCTGCGGTTGACCGCACGCTTGCGTGGGCGAAAAGGTGTCAGGAGCATCACCGCAAACTCGGGTTTTATCATGGATATCCTCAGTATCTCTTTGCGATTGTGCAGGGCGGCGTTGCAGAGGCGCTTAGGGAGCAGTGCGCCCGGGAACTTGTTGCAATGGATTTTCCTGGATACGCTGTGGGCGGCCTTGCTGTGGGCGAAACTCCTGACGTTATGTATAAAGTCGCGCGGTTTACTGCGAGCCGTCTTCCTCATGATAAGCCGCGTTATCTTATGGGCGTTGGCACTCCAATTGACATTATTGAATGTATATCCGCCGGTATAGATATGTTTGACTGCGTCTTGCCAACGCGTAACGCCCGCAACGGCAGCGCTTTCACAAGTAAAGGCAAGTTAAATATCCGCAACGCCGCTCACACAAGAGATTTTTCGCATCCCTTAGATGAAAATTGCAGCTGCTGCGCGTGCGCGAATTTCAGCCGCGCTTATATCCGCCATCTGTACATGGCGGGAGAGATTTTAGCGATTCGTTTAATGACGCTGCACAATATCCATTTCTATATGGAACTTGTAAGAGCCGCGCGCGCTCATATTCTTGACGATACTTTTAGCGAGTGGAAAAAAGAGATGATCGCACAGATGAGCAATTTACATAGTGATATTTATTGCCATATCCCCAAGAACAGGAATTTTTAGATGACGAAGAAATTTTTGCTTTCGTTTATTATGCTTTTTGTGTTTTTCTCCGCTGCGTTCGCTAATGATCTTCCAAGAGTCGCGGTTTATGTAACCGGTGAGCTTGGCGTTAATGAGAAGAGAGCGTTCGCTTCGCGTATGCTTGTGTCTCTCATCAACACTGGCCGTTATATTATGGGCGAAGAACGCCCTAATCAGTTTTTTGCCGAAGTAGAGGGAGAGCACGGCGAATCCGAATCTATAACCGACAGTCAGATCAGTGATCTTGGCAGACGTTTTGGTATCAACCATGTCTGTATAATTGACGTTTCCCCGCTCTTTGACGGTTATCAGATTTTAGCCCGCATAGTTGATGCTGAAACCGTGGAGGTTCTGCGTATTGGTGATTCTTACAGCCCTCTTAGAACAGCGGATGATTTATTGCAGGCTTGCGACGATTTGGTAAAAGTGATGTCAAGAGGACGGGTGGCAAGATCTGAATCCAGACCAGAACCAGAGTCCGAACCTGTTGCGCAACCGCCTTCAATTGAACCGCGGCCCGAACCCGTTACCGGTGTGCCGGTTGTTCCTGCGCCGTTGCAAACGCGTCAGCCTCCATTACCGGTCTACGCCGCGCCTGCGGCAGCTCCCGCTTCGCAGCCGCAAGCTGCCGTTGAGTCTAAATGGCCGCCCAAGGCCGCCGTTTACGTCACAGGCTTAAACGCCGCGCTTAGCAACGCTCTTTCGCGTGCGGTTACATCGGCGCTTATTAAAGCTAATATTTATGAAAGGATTGAGCGCATAGATCAGCACATTACCGGTACTCCCACCGATAACTCAATTATTGCGGCTGGTAAGAGAGCGGGTGTTGATTTTGTTTTTGTGATAAATGTATCCGGTCAAATAAACGTTCGTATAATTGATGTGGATTTAGGGAGTGTGCCGGCTAATATCTCGCTGTCTGGCAGGATGAATTCTCCGCTTGACGCGGGTAAGATGGCGGTAAGTATTGTTAATTTTATATTGAAAGACGGTCCTAAACCGCCGCCGGGTTATGTAGCTCCCGCTCCTGTTGCGTCAGCCGGCCGAACAACCGGGGGCGCTGCTGAAAGCGAGGGGCGGCGTTCTAAATTCTCTTTGGGTACGTCTGTGGGTACCGCCGCGGTTGAACCTCATTTTAGGTTGGGCATAAGTGAGCATAGCCGTTTTTATTTTGGAACTGGGTTTAATGAGAAGAGGTCTGTATCAGAAACCCATGTTGGCGGCTTCATAGAATGGCACACTAACAGTACGTTAAGCGTCTACGGCGGTCCGGGTATGATGATGGGTTTCTACAAGTATGAAAGAGATTGGTATCGCGCTGAATGTACGGGGTTTGTTTTAGGTCTTCAGGGCGGTTTTGAACTGAGGTTGGGTTGGTTTTTACTCGGTACCGAGTGGCGTCTTGGTTATTTTTGGCGCGAATGGGATAGCGGTGGTATGCGCAGCATTGGTATACGTACCGGAATTGCGTTTTGAACGGTTTACATATCAAAATTAATTAAAAAGGACGATCATAATGAAGATAAAATTTTCGGTCAAAACGCTTACGGCAGCCGCGGCAATCATTGCTGTTTTAACATTATCATTGTTTATTGCCTGCTTGGATCATCCTGTTGGACCGCCGAAAGATGATTATTTTGATTTTTTTGGGCCGCGGTATACAATAACCTATAACGTCAACGGCGGCAGCGGTACAACGCCCACTGCGCAGATTGTTGATGCCGGAAGCAGCGTGTCTCTTGCAAGCGGAAGCGGTATTACGCGAACAGGTTTTGTATTTAGTAGTTGGAATACCAATTCATCAGGTACGGGAACTAATTATGGTGCGGGATCGTCTTTTACGCCAACAAATAATATTACCTTGTTTGCAAGATGGACTGCGGTCGGTTCTAACACTTTCACCATAACATTCAACACAAACGGCGGAAATACAATTTCCCCGTCAACCGGTACAACCGGAACCGATGGCCGTTTGTCAAGCTTGCCTGCGCCTACAAGAAGCGGTTTTACTTTTAACGGTTGGTTTACAGCGGCTACAGGCGGAACAGCGGTAACCACAAACACCGTATTTAGCTCCAATCAAACCATTTTTGCACAGTGGACATCTGCTATCCAATTTACAATAACCTATAACGTCAACGGCGGAACCGGAACAGCGCCAGCAGCACAGACGGTTAATCAGGGAAACAGCGTAACGGTTGCAAGCGGAAGCGGACTTACGAGAAGTGGATTTGTGTTTGGTGGTTGGAATGATAATTCTGATGGTACTGGTACTAATCGTAATGCGGGTACGTCATTTACGCCAACGAGTAATATTACCTTGTTTGCAAGATGGGGCAGTGTATTCAACCCTAACATCACTTATGGTTCTTTTACAGATTCCCGTGATGGTCAAATTTATCGTACGGTTGTGATTGGTAGTCAGACTTGGATGGCTGAGAAT
>WRCH01000162.1 GCA_009784115.1 Chitinispirillia bacterium | reverse complement strand
ATCAAATTTTAAAGAAAATCTAAGACCGTATCATAACTGGAATAAATTTACAAATCAGCTTGTAACTTGTGACAACTCAAGCGCTTAGAGGGTTTTGTAATGAATAAAAGTGTAAAAGTCGGGATATAATATATCCCGCGGTATATTTGCTTATCTTTATAATGGGGATGGGACGGTGTATTATACTAAAACCTTTTGCGATTTGATTAATTGCGTAGTTTCCTCAAGTGTCGGCGGATTATACGGCAGCGGAAACTTGGTGCAGGCGACAGCCGCGCAGGCTGTGGAAAATTTTATAATTTCTTCATCTTCCCACCCCTGCGTTAGACCGTATATGCAGCCTGCTTTAAATGTATCGCCTGCGCCTAATGTGCTTACCGTGTCAACTTTATGCGCGTTCATTGTCATTATTTTATTGTTTCTGCCATATACTATTGTTCCGCCGCCGCCTGTAAAGATCACAAGAGCGCTGGTGTTTTTAGTATACTTTTTAATCAGTTTTATTTTTCCATCATCGCTGTAAAAATCAGGTAAAAACGTGCGTATCCAATCGCTCGAAACAACTATTATTGACGCGAGTTTGCAAACTTCGTGGTTAAAATTCTCGTCGATTGTTACAAATGGGATATTATTATCACGGCAGTAACGCGCGGCAAGAATCGAGTCTTCGTCGAAAAACGGGTCAATCCCGGCTGCTTTTGCGCCTTTGATATCCTCTTCAACCGGTGTGTTCCAGCGCTTGATTTTTCTTTGATGATAATCTTCAAAGTAAGAAGCGAACTTACCGAAAGTCGTGCGGGTCTCTTTATCAATTATAATTATTTCATCTGTACCATTGTAATTGGGATCGCAATACAAACGGGAAACATCTACTCCGATATTATTGTAAAACTCTCTGAGTACGCTGTCTGTATTGCAGCCGGTGTGGTTACCGTCCATCTTAACTTTACAGCCAAGTGAGGCGAGTATAGTTGCCGCTCCACCGGTTTCACCGCCGGGGAAGTGGTGTTTCTCCTTTACTTCGCAGTATGTATCTGCGTGCGGGAATTTTCCGCGAAGTAAAAGGGCGGTTGTGTGCGTAATCATTCCGTAGAGGTAGATATCATGTTTTTTCAGATCCATTTTATCCCTTTATGGGGTAACCCATACTATAATGGAATTATATCATGCGAAAACAATTTTGTCAAAGCTTGTGGCGGCACTATTTAGCAGGAATTTAAGCGACTCAAATGCAAGGGGGGCCTGCCCCCCAAAGTCTAACTCACGGTTTATCACCCGGGCAACTTCCTTTCTTGCAGAGTTGTAAACGAGGAGCTGTACCCCAATTTAGCTTTCTTTCAAGCGTTTTGTTGAGAGTTTTGAGTTTATAGGTGTAGACGCCGGGTGCAATATTTTCTGCTCTCCAAATCACTTTGTAACTACCGGAGTCTAGCTCACTGTTTACCAATCGGAGAACTTTTTCTCCGGCAGAATTGTAAACGATAAGTTGTACATTGCCGTTCTCCGGCAGGGTAAAATCAAATGTGACGTTTGGGCGCGAACGAACATTGTGGTTTATAGAGAGTTTCAGACCTTTTTTCCGTGATACCTTGCGGCTAACAGTTTCTATCTCTACGTACGCAAAAACCGCTTCAATTGTACACGAATTTTTGAGTGATAAATCTATAGTCAGTACAGAATCCATGATTTCCGTTCCGTTAACAATCCATTTTTGTATACGGTAATTAGGTTTTCCAACACCGCTTACTGTGATGGGAATGTTTGCGAAGTAGGTACCGCTCCAGGGATAAATTTGCGAACTTGTACCCGGCAGTTTTGAATCAACAGTTATTGAATTGATCTTTATGAAACCGCGTGTAGTGTCGCTTTCCAGGGTGACTGTGCGGCTTAAACCCGCGTAGAAATGATCTCTCACCATATTACGAAATATATTTGGTCTGTCACGGTAATTTCTCTTCAGCCTCTCAAGCTCATTTTCCCAAAAGAGAGTAATTTCACCGTGGCGGCTATACCCTCTCGGGTTATTCCAGCGTCTTATATGCGCATCCATAACGGGTCTTAAAGTCGCCGCGATGCTGTCAATAACCGCTGTTGATCTTTGCGGCAGAAACGCGGAGTTCATCAGATCCGCGAAACGGTTTATAAAACTTTGCTTTACGTATTCGTTCTCCATCAAATTTATAAACAGCTCATTTCCCGCGCGGGTTGTATCAAAAAGGTCATTAAATGAATGCCGTCTGCCGTTCTGCCAAATGTCCATGATTTGATCGAGATCGTTTACAAGCCAGCGAAACCGTCCATCCCGACCTACAGGAGCGTATCTGTTAAAAGGCACGCGCTCCCGCCATATTCTATGATTGTTGTAGATACCGTCGGTGTTATTAAAGAACATCTGTATCGCGTAGTAATCAAGATAGCTGTCGATATCAATTAGCTTTAATATGGAATCAAGCGCAGCGCTGTCTGCGAGATTGTTCTCTCTTGCAAATTTCACCATGTCTTCGTAAGCTTTGGCGTCTCCCTCTTTGGGACTGAAATTTACGATATCGCGGTCTTTAAGATTTCTTAAATCAAAAAGGTCAATGTTGCCAAGATCAACGCCGTATACTGCGCTTAGATAATGTTTATCCTGACGTTCCCTGATGTTGTGCCATCCCCAAAACTCACCGTTTAGAAACACAACAACCGAACGAAACGCCTGTGTGTCAAAACTTTTAATATGGGAGATCATATACTGCGCCGAAGCGTCACGTATGAGCGCTCTTTGGAAATCATTCCCGCCCTGCCGCAGCAGAAGTCGTCTGAAACTCGTGTCTGGACGGTAGTGAAACAATCTGCCTTTAAAATCAAGAGCTTCGGCTCCGTATTTTCCACCCCGCGCATAAACTCTTAATGATTTTTGCGATTCGCGTCTCGTCCACCCGCCGTTTATTCGATATCCGACAGTTTGAGATATTATCGCACTGTCGCTTATACTTAAGTCAAAATATTGAAAATTGCCCCTGCGTTCCCACTGGTCGCCTCTCATGTAATAATTGCCTGACCAATTATTGTCTTTGTACTCATTACCGGGTACATAGATACCTGAATCATGCCCAAAAAAGCCCATGCTGTCAACTATTATCGAAACAAGAGGCAACGTTCGGTATGGACTATCCGGCGAAAATACAAAAAAAGAGCCGTCTATTGATTCAGATACAGAACCGTTTTTGAATGCCGCGGCACGGATAATCGTTCCTTTGGTGACATTCCCTACAGGCTCTCTCCAAGGGATAATGGCCCAACGTTCATTTGGATCCGCACTTCGCTGCGGCGTGGTACGTATCATAGAAAAGACATTTGGATCACCAGTACGATCGGTGATCTCAATCACTTCGCCTTTCGGAAGTTCCTGTGAGCTATCATTTGGCTCCGAACCATTTGTTGTATACCTTATTATAGCGTCCTTATTTGGATGTGTTATTGACAAATTAAATGAACTTTGGTAAATCCCCGGGTTATGAGAGAATATTGGCGCACTGATTAATTCCCGGCTCCAAGACATTGTTGCCGCGATTGATATAAACGCCAATATCAGAATATTTCGTGAAGCCATAAAGAGTGCTCCTTTTAACATCCGCCTACCTGACCACTACCTCATAAACCAATGCACGTCCCTTGCTGAGATCAAGCGCTCCCGCTGTACCTTTCACTTTACTGAGTTTCACAGGCTTGCCGCGCTTGCCATTAATTTCGAGCGGGAAGACCCGTACTCTTTTGCCGCCTACGTTTTTAAAGATAATTTGTCCGTTAACAACCTGCACAAGAACTTCATCTTCTCCAATGTTTTCAAGATAAGTCCTTGTGGGATCGTAGACCTGTCCTTTCATTTTAGCCGGTCCAGTTACAACGAGGTAAAACCGTTTTGATTTGATCAGATCAGCGCCATCAGCGGAGACCGCATAAATTGACGCGTGACGGTTAGATATCTCACCTGAAAAAAGCGAGAAATGAAACGGAACACCGCCGATAAAGCCGCTTTTCCCCTGTATGCGGGCTGTCTCTATGCGCATATATCCTTGTTGACTATTAAGAAGAAGTTCACCGGTTTCTGAACGTATAATACCGCTGTCGGCAGAGTAATATTTGGCATAGTGTTCAATATCACCCCTTGATTCTTCGTCAAAAGTTTTGGCTACTCTTGTTATAAAAGGCAGATGATAATTTTTTTCAAGCATAT
>WRCH01000161.1 GCA_009784115.1 Chitinispirillia bacterium | reverse complement strand
TTTTCCGGTATAGCAGAATATTGCACTTTGGCGAGCTCACTGAAAGCTGTACCGTCTCTTACATAAGCTCTAAACTGCTCTCTTGCCTCTCTGATTAAAGTCTGTACTTCAGGCCTTGTGGTCAGCTTTGACAAAGTGTCAAGAAGCGTGGGGATTTCAGCGGCATTTTTTTCAATTACACTCTGAAAAGAAGCTAAAGAGGTCTTATCGTTGAATATTACCATATTACGGTAAGCGCGCGCCATATACAAATGATCCTGCTTAATAAGATCGCTTGTAGTGGTGCCCTTTAATCCATATTCATACATCCGATCTGAGGCGGTGTCCATTCTGCTTGTGCTCGTTATACCCACAATCCCGATAACCGCAGTGATTGCACAAACCACCATGAATCCTCCGATGAGCTTTGCGCCGATCTTTACATTGTCCAACATGAAAACTACCCCTTTCGATATAATTTAATATTACAATAATCAATGTATAAGTTTATAATATACTTAAGTGTGACGAGAGAATGCGAATTATTCAGACAATTTTATACGACATTTTCAGCGCCCTGCGCGATCGCCGTTCCAAACAATGATAGAGCTTAGACAAATCAGGAGTTTCAGCGTTGTTTTTTTGGTTTTTCTAAGCTCTTAGTTCTAAGCTCTAAGCTATGTATTTTACTCACCGCTGTTGCTAACCTCAATAATCTGCTCTTTTGCGTGAATATCGTTATAGAGCAGATTGACCTCTTTTTGCGTTGGACTGCGGTAACGGGTGATTTTTTCCAACTCTGCGGGCGCAGCGCCTGAGTCAACAGCGCTTTTGTACTCTGAAGTGTAAAAATCTTCTATGGAATTATAAAGCGGCTCACGATTGAACTTCATTGAAAGAAGCGAAGCAATCTGTTCGCTGACAAGCGGATTTTCGAGAGCTTCGGCGCGTTTTTTTTCCAATTTTGCCAATTTTTTGGGAAAAAAATCGTGAGCGGCTGTTCCTGCGCTATTTTCCATTTTTAATGTTATCCTTTCGGCCATTCTATATCTTAATAATGTTCTGATAGATAATTTATAAATATAGTTAATGGCAAACAGCAATACCGCCGGCACAATTTTTGAGTTCACATTTATAAAAAACGGTTTATCAAACCATAGCCTGTCTTCAAAAACGGGGATGTTTTTATGCTGCGCAAAGCGAAGGATTGTATAGGTTTTTCGGTTGAAGCGATTGATGGTTTCATAGGGACGCTCAGTGATATCTATTTTGACGATTATGAGTGGTCGGTTCGTTATTTTGTGGTTGATGTAAACAGCGGAACCGATACCATAAAAACACTCATATCCCCGCTCTCGGTTGGAAAGATTGACTGGGAGAAGAGAACGCTTCCGATTTCACTCACAAAAAAACGGATAAACGCAAGTCCTCAGCAGGCGCAGGTAGACCTGCCCATATCAAGACAGTACGAAATAGCGCTTCGCCGCTATTATGAGTGGCCGGTTTACTGGGGGCAATCTGAATTTCTTGACACTCCGTCTGTAAAAAAACTGCCAAGTCCCCCGCGGATTCCAAATGACGAGGACGCATCTGAAATAAATGAAAGCGAACCGCAGTTAGGCGATGAGGAGCGTTACGAGAATCCGGATGATGAAGAAGAGGACGGCCCGATGCTCTCCATTGGCCGCGAGCCTGACGACGGAGAGATTGTTGATCTTGAATTTTCCAACGCAGAGCAGGAGGGAACATACAACGCGGCGCTGAGAAGCTTTAACGAAATTTTGGGCTACCATATAGAATCGGATCAGGGTGAAGCGGGAATACTTGACGACCTTATAATTGATGATGAAGAGTGGATTTGCCGCTATCTGTCTATAAATCTTGGGCTCAGTTCAAAAGACAAGTCTGTGCTTCTTACCCTTCACTGGATAGCGGATATTGACTGGGGTATGTCAAGAATACACATTACTCTATCGCAATCTTATCTGCAAAACTCTCCTCCTTATAACAACGCGCTTGAAGTAAGCAAAGACTATGAGAAAAAACTTTTTGATTATTATGACGGACTCAGATAGGGCGGTTTATTCGTAATGAAAAAGTTACATGTAAAAAGAGTTTATGAAGCGGCGTCTCCTGATGATGGAATTAGAATTTTGGTTGACAGACTGTGGCCAAGAGGAATTAAAAAGAGCGATGCGCATTTGGATTATTGGTTCAAGGAGATTGCGCCCAGTCCTGAATTAAGAAAATGGTTCGGACATATACCGGAACGTTTTGAAGAGTTCTCAAAAAAATATATCTGTGAATTGGAGAATAATAAAACTCTGATTGAGCAAATTAAAGATATGCTGAAAAAGAAAAATGTAACCTTGCTCTACGCCGCAAAAGATCATGAGGTGAATCAGGCTATTGTGCTTAAAAATTATATTGAGAAATACAATTAAAAGGGTCGAAGCTGTATCAAACGAAGTTTTTCCTGCATCCCAAAGAGATACAGCGCCCGGTAGAAAAGAAAAACATCACAAAATAATCTCCCGCATCCTGAAGGGATGCGGGAACCGTTTTGATACAGCTCACTCATCTATTGGTTAAATCATCCTCGACGCAATCCCCATAATAAATATAAGCACAATAAACTGTATCGCCCACCCTATCGCCACTACCGCCACAGCGCGCATAGTACTTGTGTAACTTAACGCCTCTCTTACGGCGACTACCATTGCTATAACCATCCACGCTGCCGCCGCAAAGAAAACAATGCTGCGCAGCGTTGGAATTATCCCAAAAATACGGATAAGTCCCGGCGAGCTTGCAAATCCTATGGTGCGCAAAAGTTTTGAGTAGTCGGCACGGGTATTTTCCTGAGGCAAAAAGCGCGTACCTATAAAAAATGTGAGAAAAGCCCACAGAAACCACCCCGCAAAAGCAGCTAAAGTCATTACTAAAATACCTGGCGCTGTAAACGCACCCCCGCCTATCCCTGACGCGATACTTGACAAAATAATAACCGATACCGCCTGCCCCATCGCCGCCCTGTCGCTCTCCACCTCATCGTAAAGCGAGGCGTCAAGTTTAGCCGCCCGCAGCATACGCGAAGTAAAGGAGCGCATAGCCTGAGCTCCGGACGGGCTCATTGCGCTTTGAACATTTTCATTAGACATTTTTACTTATCCTAACGTAAAGTGACATTAAGAACTACAGGAACCTTAATAGCCTGCGCTATAGGACACTCTTTGTGCGCCCTCTCCGCAAGACCCATAAAATCCTCTCTCTTTATACCCGGAACGCTCGCCTCTGTAATAAGATCTATTTTCTCTATACGATACCCAGAGCCTACGGCGTTAAAATGCACCCTTGTCTTAGAGTTTATCTCCTCAGCGATATAGCCATCTTTCTCTAAAAGCGAAGAGAGCATCATAGAAAAACAACCGCAAAGCGCCGCCCCGATAAGCTCCTCAGGGTTTGTAGTACGCTCCGTTTGATCCTCAATGCGAGAGCGAAGTGAAAACGCACCCTCAAAAGCGCCGCTGCCAAGCCTCATAACACCCATCCCATCTCTAAGTCCGCCCTTCCAGGTGACCATGCTTTCTCTATCCGGCATATTTGACCCCTTTTTTAATCAATTAATAATGCGTTGTTTTTAGTTTATTTATCTTGACAAAACATATACTGTATTTACAAATAGAATATACGGGTTATCAATGAACCCATATAGAGATTAACTATATCAATTGATATGCCAGCAGGTCGTATGGATGAAATATTCAGAATGAATGAGATATATGATGAAGAACGAAAAACGGCGCCCTTCTTATAGAAGAACGCCGCATTTGTATTATTGATATACTAAGTACTTTCCAGCTTTTCCGCGTCCCATAGGGGCCGACAGATTGTAACCCCAGGCAGCCTGGGGAGGACTAAAAGCGCCTTGTCTGCCTAAAATCGGCTTTGAGATCATCCCACGCTATAAAGCGGTCCTGACTGCCGTCTGTTATAGCTGAGTCGTAGACCGGTCCTGGTTCATCTTTCCAGATCATTCTGCCATCAACCCTGTGGATTCTTTGGAACATCTGACGCACTGCCGCAAAGCGGTCGATTGAGAGCATTACAGTATCGCCCTTCATATCGTAAGTACCCCATGAACGAAACTCCCAGTCTTCTCTGAGAAATTCTCCGCTCTGTCCTCTTTTACTTTCAACGAGGTTAACTCTGCCGTCTCTGTGGAATGTAAACACTTTACGCTCTAACGCGTTAATGTCCCTGTTCGCTTCGCTTCTTGTTCTGGTCTCAGTTACCCACTCGCCGGGGATAA
>WRCH01000160.1 GCA_009784115.1 Chitinispirillia bacterium | reverse complement strand
GTCAGTGGGGTACCGGTTGCTACAGCGTTAATACTCTTCACGGGGATAATGCCGGTAAAACCTGTGAGCAGGTAATTGCCGAGTGTGAAGCAGACGGAGCTTTGTTCCATAGTGTCGATCCTTCAGTATTTACCACGGCTAACAATCATGGCGATGGTGTATCATGCGTTGATAATGGCGGTGTGCAGATAGGCGGTAATACCTTTACCGGTAAATTTTGCAACTACGGCGCTTGTGTGAACGGAGTTGGGGATAATTGTCAAACCGGCGGCTGTTATCCGGAAAGAGTTGGCGAAGGCTGCTCTGGCGGATCAGTTGTCGATCTATGTCCTTGCGCAAATTTACCTCCCAATCAAATAGCCGCGGGCGCTGCGTGTGACGACGGCGATACCGGCGGCGGAACAGGTGAATTGTGCAGAGACCCGCAGAACCGTCAATTATACTGTCAGTGGGGTACCGGCTGCTACAGCGTTAATACTCTTCACGGGGATAATGCCGGCAAAACCTGTGAGCAGGTAATTGATGAGTGTAATACTGTCGGGTTTGGAGTGTATCACAGCGTCAATCCTTCGGTGCTCAATGCAGGCAACAATTTTGGTGATGATATAGTGTGCGGGGCTGCGGGCGGTGTAAAGGTAGACGCCACCGGCGCTTTGCGCTCCTGCGGCAGAAGAGCCGCGGCTCCTATCAGCGCTTTTTACACAAAAGGCAGCGTCTCCGTAAACTGGAACGCGGCTTCAAAGATTTCAAGCGGTACAATTTCGCTTGTAAACATTAAGGGTGCGGCGGTCGCTTCGGCATCAATAAAAGCTAACAGCAGCAGTATCAGCAGAAAACTTGGCTCCAAGCTCCCTGCCGGTATGTATTTTGTGCGCGTTGACGCCCGTGATGTAAACGGCAAGCGGATTGTTTTGCAGGTTCCTGTTCAGATTGTGAAGTAGGAGAGGAGAGCCGGGCGGCTTATGCCGTCCCCGCTGGGTAAGAGCCCCGGGCGATGCCCGGGGGTGATGATGTCACCCCTTTGGGGTGAAAGGCCCCGGGTTAAAACCCGGGGTTATTGATATTGCACCCCTTTGGGGTGCGGAGACTTTGATGAAATACAGGGCTCTCATTTTTATGGGGGCCCTTTTGTTTGGAAGATTTTCGATGTTCGACTCTCACTGTCATCTGCAAGATAAACGTATTTACACACATCTCAGTTGTGTGCTTGAAAAGGCGCGTTTGGTTGGCGTTAACTTCATGCTTTGCTGCGGTATTCGGGAGGATGATTGGGCGGACGTTGCGGCTATTGGTTCTTATCGCAGCTCGGTAGTCTGCGCTTTTGGGATTCATCCGTGGTATGCGGATTCTGTAAGCAGTAATTGGGATACAGCGCTTGAAAAATATTTGACGGATAATCCAAATGCGGCAGTAGGGGAGATTGGTCTTCATTATAACGCTGATAGATGTAATGATGATCAACAAAAAAGAGTATTTATCCGTCAACTTGACATTGCGCAAACTATGAAACGTCCTGTATCAATCCACTGCTATAAAGCGTGGGGAGACCTTATCCCTCTCCTTAAAAAAAGAGGCGGCCTCTCTTACGGCGGCGCAATCCACTCTTACAGCGGCCCGCCTGATTTAGTTAAACAGCTCGAAGACTTAGGCTGTTATATCTCATTCTCAGGCTCAATCCTGAACAAAAACGCAAAACGCTCCCATCAATCGTTAAAATTGGTATCACCTGATAAATTATTAGCCGAAACCGACAGCCCCGACATGCTCCCGTATCAATGCGAAGCCGATTTCAACGAACCGTCTAATTTACCGATAATAATAAAAAAAATGGCAGAGATTTTGGGTGAATCAGAGGGGAATATTGCGGCGTTGACGGGAGATAATGGTCGTAGATTGTTTTTTGTTTAGACTATCAAGACAAGAGCGTGCTTTCAGCACGCGGAAAGAGGAGAGAGGGGTATGAGTCGTGCCGGGTTGGAAACCCGGGGTTACAAATCTTGCACCCCTACAGGGTGCTGAAAAAGCAGGATGCCCAATTGTAAACGCCACGAGTTTTTCCCGTGGTTTCCGCCACCCCCCTACATATACATTTTGTTTACAAGTCATCACAAAAATAATTAACAAGCTGCATAGTATCCTTATTCTGAGTATTAAGCAGCTTCAAAAATTCGGCGGCTGACACCGGCGGACTGAAGAGATATCCCTGCATCTTTTCACATCCGTTTTCTAACAGGTACTGCGCCTGCGCCTCTTTCTCTACCCCTTCGGCTATTACGCTCAAGTCAAGCGAGTGGGCGAGGGTGATAATTGTTTTTACTATATGGGCGTCGCTTTGATCTTCGATCATGTCCATTACAAAAGAGCGGTCTATTTTTAGAGTGTCGATAGGAAAGCGTTTGAGATAACTCAGAGAGGAGTAGCCGGTGCCGAAGTCGTCTATGGCGATTTTTATCCCCATAGCTTTAAGGTCGGTTAATGTTTTAAGGGTCTGTTCGGGATTTTTCATACCTAAAGACTCCGTTATCTCAAGCTCAAGATACTTCGCTTCAAGCCCGGTTTCATCAAGTACGTTCTTTACAATAGAGACAAGATCCTGCTGCTGAAACTGGCGTGCGCTTAAGTTTACGGATATCACTAACGGCTTGTGATCTTTCTGCCACTCTACCGCGTGTTCGCACGCATTGCGCAGAACCCACTCGCCGATGGGAATTATGAGCCCTGTGGCTTCGGCGACCGGGATGAACTGAGCGGGGGAGATCATTCCCATCTCAGGATGCTTCCAGCGGATGAGCGCTTCCATTCCGGTGATGTTTTTGCTTTTGAGCTCTAACTGCGGCTGAAAGTAGACAAACATCTCATCGCGGCTTATCGCGTTGCGCAGACTGCTCTCAAGCGCAAGCTGCTCGGCGGCGCGGGTGTTCATGGCGGGCTTATAGTGCTGATAGGTGTTAGAACCCATCTCCTTTGCCCGTATCATCGCTTTTTCGGCACTTTGAAAAAGAGGCGCTTTTCCGTCGCCGTCGGTAGGGAAGATGCTTATGCCTATACTTGTAGTTACATAAATTTCCTGCCCGTTGATCTCTACCGGCACGCTGCATGATTCTATAATACGCCTTGCTACTTTCGCGGCGTCTTCAAGCCTTGCTATCTCTTCTAATATTACCGCAAACTCATCGGCTCCAAGCCTAAAAACCGCATCGACATCCCGCACACAGGTTATCAGGCGTTCGGTCATGGTTTTTAAAACGGTATCTCCGACCTCGTAGCCGAAAGTTTCGTTAATGAGCTTGAAACGGTCAAGGTCTAGCATGAGAAGCGCCATAAGCTCATTGTTGCGCCTCGCGTGGTTTATCATAAACTCCAAACGGTCTTGCAAAAGAAGCCGGTTCGGGAGCTTTGTAAGCGGATCATAATACTGTTTATTGAAAGATTCCGATGTTTTTTGAGTGATGCGGCTTTGGGCGTCCGCGAATATGCCGATATAGTTTGTGATCTCCCCTTTTTTATTTTTGAGGGAGGTTATGGAGAGCCATTCCTGATAAATTTCGCCGTTTTTGCGTTTATTAAAAATTTCGCCTCTCCAGCTCCCCTTATTTTTGAGAGAGCGCCACATTTTGTAGTAAAATTTATCGTCAAGGAGGCCCGATTTGAGTATGGAGGGGTATTTACCGACTACTTCCGATTTTTTGTATCCGGTTACACTGGCAAAACTCTTATTAACCATGAGGATTTTACCCTCAGAATCGGTTATAAGAATAGCTTCAGGAGCTTTTTTGAAAAAAATATCGTAAAACGCGTTCTCTCCCAAATTAAACTCGGGAGAAGACCCCGCTTTTGCTTTTCCATTTTTTTTAAGGTGAGCAGTATCAGGCTGCTGCTCTTTTTTGTCTGGATTATTCATTTTTGTCATTCAGATAAAAAGTTTATTCTTATATTATATCATTAAAAAAAAATAAATACAAGGGGAGGCAGTATTTAAATTTTAACGACAACGCGCGGGGCGAAATCGTTTGTAAAAGTGATTGTCAGTTGATAAAAGCGCGCACATTTCTGTGCGCTTAATCCTATCTTCCGCTATCAAGTCTTTCCGGAGAAATTAATTCTATTGCAATTTCGTTCGGTGCGTTATTATTGGCTAAATCACGCCCAAAGTTACCGAAATCATCTCTCTATTGCCGTTAACAACAATCACACCTTTCATCAAATACGTTCCCTCAGACACTAAACGCCCTCTTCTGTCCTTCAAATTCCACGACCCGACCGCACGTTTTGCGTAATTGCCGGTGATCGC
>WRCH01000159.1 GCA_009784115.1 Chitinispirillia bacterium | reverse complement strand
TACGATGGATATTTTTTCAAATCCTAAAGATAAAAAGACAGAAGATTATATTACCGGGAGGTTTGGCTGAAGATGCGTAACAGATTCGATAGGGAATTGGAGGAGCTGCAGGGCGATTTGGTGTGGAACAGGCGGTTGACCTTGTAATGATCGCCAAGAACTTTGAAAGAATAGGCGATCATACTTTAAACATTGCCGAGTGGATGGTGTTTAATATTACCGGCGAACATAAGGATAAAAAACTATTATGATTTATCTCGTTGAAGATGAAAAACCAATAAGAGAGCTTGTTGTAGCCACGCTTGAGGCGGCGGATCACAATGTGAAAGCGTTTGAGAGCGGTCCGGCTTTGTTTGCTTATAATGATTTTGCAAAAGCGGATCTTTATCTGCTTGATGTTATGCTGCCCGAGATGGACGGCTATAAAATTTTAGAGAAATTGAAAAAGTCAACAGGAGCGCCTGTCATTTTCCTGACTGCCAAAAGTGAAGTAACCGATAAGGCGACCGGGCTTCATTTGGGTGCGGATGACTACATCACAAAACCTTTCAGCGTTCTTGAATTTTTGGCGCGGGTAAAAACAGTGCTGCGCCGGTTTGAAAAATTAAACGCGAAAGTTATGGAATTTGAAAATTTGAGAATTGATTCAGACAGTAAGGCTGCATTTGTGGCCGGCCAACCGGTAAAATTGACGTATAAAGAGTTTGAACTTTTAACGTATCTCGCTTCCAATAAAAACAAAGTGCTTTCCCGAGATCAGATTTTATCATCCGTTTGGGGAGTTGAATTCGGTGAGGTTAATACAAGAACCGTAGATATTCATATAAAAACTCTCCGTCAAAAGCTCGGCGATGTGGCTGAGAATCCTCAGTTTATAGAAACTGTGCGCGGGTATGGTTACAAATTTATACACGAAGCTGTTTGAACTGTGATTGTAAGTTCGCGTGATTTATCGCTGTAGTTAGTGTAATGTATCATGCCTCTTTTGTAATCATAATTATTGAAAACCTGTATCCCCTGTGTTTGGATAGAGCGGGATGACGCTTTTTACAAAAATTTTACAATAGCCACATCGGCGCTTTATTGTTTGGATATTATATTTTTACAGTTGTCTGTTTTGGCGGGAACTTAGCCGGTATGAAATTTTGAATAAAAACAATAATCAATGCAGAGAGGTATCTTCATGAAAATTCGTATGAAAATTTTGTTGTCAATAGTGCTTGTTGCGGTATTTACAGCGCTGACTATTGTGACAATAAGTATAATCAATACTAAAGCTATCGCTCAGGATGCGGAAAAGAAATTTGTTGGGGATGCTAATACCGCGCTTCAGTACTTTTTGGAATATTTGAAAAAGGGTGTTGAAAACGATGTGACTATGGTCGCGAACAACAGAGACGTGCGCGCCGGTCTTGCGGAGTTTGTAAATACCGGCAGACGCCAGAATCTTGTTGACGCCCAACTGTATGCTGCCAAATACAGCAACGCCGATTTTTTTACGTCAACGGATATGAAGGGAGATGTAACAATGCGTACGCGCTCTCCCGACCGGTTCGGCGACACTAACGCGGATGTTCCCAGCGTTATATCCGCGCTTGCCGGCAGACCGATGGTAGCGTTTGAGACCACTAAGAGCAACCCGATGGCGATACGCGCCGGAGTGCCTATTATGTATGAGGGCAAACAGGTCGGCCAGGTGAACGGCGGCTACAATATGAATACCGATGCGTTTGTTGATAATATGAAAAAACTTACCGGGGCCGAGGTCACCGTATTTTTGGGTGACACGCGTGTGTCAACCACTATCCTGAACAGCGAAGGCAAACGTGATATCGGTACAAAGACGAATGAAGGGGTCGCAAGACAGGTTTTAGCCGGAAACGACTATGTGGGGCCTACGACGGTAATGGGTAAAAAAATGTTTGCATACTACGCCCCGATCCGCGGCGCCGACGGCAAAGTTATGGGAATGACATTTGTTGGCGTTGACATATCGGCCACAGAGAAGCAGATAAGCGATAAAATAGTCCTTATGATAGTGATAGTACTGATATCCTTTGTAATAGCCGTCTTTATCGGAATCTACATCGCAAGCGGTATATCCAAGCCGCTTAACAAAACTGTGACGATGCTTAAAGAGCTAAAATCTGGACATCTTAGCGCAAGACTCAACATGAACCGTACCGACGAAATCGGAATCATGGCAAAAGTGATGGATGATTTCGCGAATGATTTACAAACTAACGTCGTTGGCACCATGAAGAAAATCGCGGACGGTGATCTTGACACGTTTATAGAAGTTGTTGATAATCAGGACGAGATTCGCCCCGCTCTCAAACATACCATAATATCTTTGCGTAATCTCATCATCGACGATGGCGGTAAGGTACTTGATGCGGCAGCCGGTAAAGACCTCTCAAAGCGTATGCAAAAAGAGTACAATGGCGAGTTTGCGCGGATGAAGGAGAACATCAACACCTTAGTGCAGAATCTTGACGAGGCGATGAGTCAGGTATCCGAATCGGTGAATCAGGTCTCAAACGCAAGCGGCGAAATTTCACAAGGCGCGCAGTCTCTTGCGGAAGGTTCAAACACACAGGCAAGCTCACTTGAAGAGATAGGCGCGAGTCTTGAAGAAATGTCCTCTATGACAAAACAAAATGCCGATAACTCTAATCAGGCAAAACTTTTAGCCGATGAAGCGCGCGGTGCGGCTAATGAAGGCGACACGGCTATGAAAAATATGGCAGGCGCTATCCATCAGATCAAACAATCTTCCGACAACACAGCAAAAATCGTTAAAACAATTGACGAAATCGCGTTTCAAACCAATCTCCTCGCACTCAACGCGGCTGTTGAAGCAGCGCGCGCAGGTGAAGCGGGCAAGGGATTTGCGGTTGTCGCGGAAGAAGTTCGTAACCTTGCTATGCGCAGTGCCGAAGCGGCCAAGAATACTACGGCCATGATTGAAGAGTCTGTTAAAAACGCGGACGGCGGTGTAAAAATTACAGAAGAGGTGGCGAAGTCGCTTGGTCAAATAGTTGACCGCGTTGGTAAAGTGGGCGATCTCATCGCAGAAATCGCCGCGGCGTCTAACGAACAGGCTTTGGGTATCGAGCAGGTGAATACCGCCGTTTCTTCTATGAATCATGTAACTCAGCAAAACGCGGCGAATTCAGAAGAGTCGGCAAGCGCTGCCGAAGAGTTAAGCAGTCAGGCGGCGGAACTTCAGAACATGGTTGCAGATTTCACACTCAGCAACGACAGCAGATCCGGTTCAAGAGGAGGATACTCTAACAACCGCCGCAGCCTGCCTCCGCCTCAAAGGAGACAGTTAGCAGCGCTTCCCGCTCCAAAAGCAGCTCCTGCAAGATCATCAAGATCATCAGCAAAAGCGGTAAAGCCCGATCAACTTATACCTCTTGATGATGAAGATTTGGGCGATTTTTAACTGATACGTTACTACATACCGTACTCTAAGGGCGGCCTGAAAAGCCGCCTCAATTTCAAAAAGTCTGCCGAAAAACCGTTTTATATACTGAATTATGGCGTAAATCTACACTGTGCCGCGAAGCAGCCTCACGGCTCTACGTGCAGTTGCGTGCGGTGCAGTGTAGATTTATGCCGTGTACCAGTATATCAGCATAATACGCCAAATTTTAACACCGATTTTTTACCATATTTTTACATCTCGTTCGTTCGAAAATCATATAGAGAGTGTATCTTTAATATACACTTTAATAAAGGATGTTTATGAAAACTCTGTACCGTTTCGTGTTAGTTTCGTTTTTAATTGTAGTAGTATTGCTTTTAGACTACTGCACAGCGGGGACTCCTACACTGCTGCCGGAAGAACAGGATGAAGTTGAGTTTTACACGCTTATGGGATTTGAACAGTCAGAGTATGATTGGTAATAAAAAACGTAAGATGTTTATGAAGATAATTTTACGCTTGGTATTGATATCTGTGTTTGTGGCGATTGCAGCGCTGCTTGGTCATGTAGGCAGCAGTATGCAGAAACTGGGCGCTTCTATGACGCGGACCGACGAGAAGGACGATTTTGAGTGCGGGGTTTAAGAAATCAAAAATCAGACGCTGTTCTCCAAAAAATACCGCTGGCTTGAAACTCCCGGCTCTTCAAGACGAATGTATTTGCCCTGAGCGGTGAGGTATCTTGCCTTTTCATTATCCGCAAGCATTACGTCAAGCATTGCTTTTATCCGTTTGGCAATTTTCTTATCTTTCACAGGTGAAGCGATCTCTACGCGGCGTGATACGTTACGCGTCATTA
>WRCH01000158.1 GCA_009784115.1 Chitinispirillia bacterium | reverse complement strand
TATTTTGTTGAAATATCAGCAATCCCCCGCTGCACTAACGAAGAGAAAGCGGCTATTTACTATCTGGCAGGGTTTGCAAGAGCGCACGGGTTTGAGAGAGAGATAGACGACATAGGTAATCTGCTTATCAGGAAAAACGGTTCAAGAGGGCGTGAAAATGAACCGCCCATTATTCTGCAAGCGCATATAGACATGGTTTGCGCAAAAGATCATGATGATCCGCACGACTTTAAAAAAGATCCGATCATACCCGTTATAGTAGACGGCGACTGGGTGAGAGCGAGCGGAAGAACAACGCTTGGCGCTGACAATGGCAGCGGCGTTGCCATGATAATGGCGATATTGGCGTCAAGAGATATCTCTCATCCTCCTATTGAGGCGTTATTGACAGTGCAGGAGGAGACAGGGCTTTTGGGAGCGCTTGCCTTTGACGTCTCAAAATTTAGAGGCGAGCGGCTTATCAATTTGGATTGCACAGAGGAGAAGATTATTATTGCGGGCAGCAAACGGGGCGGCGGATCGTATCCGATATTTATCCCCATGCTGCCTGAAGCTATGGCAAAAATTGCATCCCTCCCTGATTGGCATTTTCGGGAGGAATCACCGCTCAGGAATACAATGGTTGAGGTGTTTGAAAGAGTCTATGGCGAAAAACCAATAATCGCACAGATCAACAATAGCCGCGCAGGCGTAGAGCCAATGGCGTTCGCCGAACGTCTGCCACATTTTGATATGGTTTCAATCGGACCCAATACTGAGCACATTCATACTCCGAATGAAAGAATGAGTCTCTCTTCGTTTTACAGAGTGTATAGCTATCTTGTAAAAGTATTAGATGCGTTATAGTCGTTTTATTTCAAACTTATCTCATCAAAAAACTTTTTGATTTCCGCTTTCGCCTGCCCCGCAATTTTTAAGCTTTTTTTCAGCAAAGAGGGAATTTGCTTCGGGTCAACAAAAATAACAATAAGCGCCAAAATGAGAATTATCTCAAGAAAGCTGACTCCCGCGTTCACGCTTTTTTTCCGCAAATAAAACTTATGAAAATGCTTAACGCGTAAAGTACAAGAAGCGGAAGCGCCAGAAGCACCTGAGAGAGAACATCGGGGGGAGTGAGTATAGCGGCGAGTATAAATATCCCCACAATCGCGTGACGTGCGTATCGCAGTAGAAACAGGTGATTTATTACTCCCATTTTTGCCAGCACAAACGCAACTACAGGCAGTTGAAAAGCAACTCCGAAAGCGAGGCATATCCTCATTATAAACCCTAAGTATTCACCGGCCTTAAAAAAGGGATCAAGCAGTCCGGCGCCAAATCCTGTTAAAAATCTCAGCATCATAGGCAGCAGAAAACTGCTGAAGGTAACGCCCGCCAAAAAACAAATTGTAGAGGCGAACGCGGCGGGTATAATCACGCGCTTCTCGTTTTTATAGAGGCCAGGCGCGATAAACTTCCACATTTGCAGAAAAATAAAGGGGGAGGCAAACAGGAGTCCGCCTACAAGCGCGATTTTAATGCTCAGCATGATCGCTTCGGCAGGCGTGGTGTAAATCATCGTTGGAAGCGGATCGCTTAACTTTAGAGGATACGCCGTGAGCAGCTCAAAAATCCGCTTCCAAAAAATCCCGCAGGGTACAGCGCACAAAACCACAGCAAATCCGCATCGGATAAGCACAGAGCGAAGCTCCTCAAGATGATCTGTAAGCGTCATCTTTTTGTATCCGCTCTCAAGCAGATCCGCCGGAGTGTTACTGCCGCCGCCCGAATAGCTTTCTTCGGGCGGGAAGCTTTCAGCTGAGCTCTTTGTCACCGTTTGAATTGCTCTCTGAGGATGGGGATATTTCACTTGCCTGTTTGGCGGTATCTAAAGCGGCGTCCTGTTGAATCTCCTTCGCCGCTTTTTTAAATTCCCGTATCCCCGCCCCAAGTCCCTTGGCAAGTTCAGGAACCCTTTTCGCCCCAAAAAGCACAAGCACAATTAAAAGTATCAGCACTAATTGTTGTGTACCAATGAATCCCATTTGTTAGCTCCCTTTAAACCGGTGAGAGAAATCTCTATTAATGTAATGATTGAAAGCGGACAGCCTTTAACTGTCAATTTTACCGACTATATTAAAATTACAATGTGAGCGGAATAATGAGCAACATTAAGCTCATCGGTTCTTTTTATCTCCGCTTTATATTTCAATTTCACCTTTTGACAGGAAGCCGCTGCGCAAAATTGAAATCATCCGCCTTGATTTGCAAAATCACCATTTGATTTCTAACGACTGATTTCGGCAAGGCGATGCTTGCAAAATTTGTCATTACCGTGATATCGCGCTCAAAAAGCAATCTTCCGCGTATATCGTATAATGCGATTTTTGCGGCATTCGCGCTTGACGGAAATGACAAATTAAGCTGCCTGTTCATAATTGAGGCGTCAACGATTTTAGCCGTTTTTGACGGAGTGATATTTTCTCTTGTAATTGACGTTGTATTATCAATAGCCGCCAAAGTTTCGTATCTCACCCAGTCAAACTCCGCGTGAAATATTCTGTTTGGCCTCTGTGTTGAATTGCGTACGCCCTCTGCGGCCCAGTTGTTTGTATGCCAGAAGTTAAACAGCAAAAAAGCGGGTTTTTGCGTGATTCTGCGTTCTTCATTGGCGGGATTTTCTCTGTAGTCCCATAAAACAATGGTGTCTAACTCGTTTTCGGGGTTCAGTATCCACCATCGGATATTGTCGGTTCTCCAGTCAAAACCGTAAGTGTAGAAATTTTTTGAGGCGTCAAATTCGGGGATTGATCGGATGGTTTCAGGTTGATTTTCAACACCTGTAAGCTGAACTCCGGATGAACCGAGTCTCCCGTTGACATAGTTTGTGGTCAAAATCTGACCCGTCGCAAGATTTACTATTCTCGCTACTTTTCTGCAAATTCCGGTACTCACGTCGTGATCTGTCCAAGCTGTCATATAGACTAACTGCGGATTAGCGATAAGCCACTCAAAATCAATTTCGCTGTTGTCATTCAGCCCATTGCCATTCTCATCTTTTGGCAGTTCGTTGTTATATTCATCATTGTAATACGTGAAAAATCCAACAACCCCGCCTACAAGCGGCTGATCTTCGACGCCTGGGATTTTTATCCGCGCAGAATATCTGCCGAAACGGGTAAGCCTTGTTGATTCGAAGTTTGGCCCCTGCCACGGCTCCGCCTCGTTATCAGGGTGCATGGCAAGCCGCATTACCCTTGTATCCGGCTCTATTTCGGAAGCTATCCCGCTTGTCCAGGTATCCTGGATTGAATTACGGTTTGTTCCGAACCGGAAATTTGACGGCGTTCCGGTACCGTTGAAATTTTCTGTGAAACTGTTCATCATCGTTTGAGCAAAAACATGCGGCGCGGCTGCAAAAAGGATCATCAAGATAAAGGATATTTTCATAATGGCATACTCCTCCCCAATATGAAATATATGTCAAGACAGGGCGGAATGGAGAACTTTTTTGCGCAAAAAAAGCAACTCCGTCCCCGAATTGAAACTGCATACCGTCTATGTCTATTCATTATATTATATTTATCAGTTACGGGTTTAGAACTTAGAGCTGAGAGCTGAGAACTGAAAACTAAAAACGATTCAACACTTGAGTCCCGTCTAAGAGAGATGCGCGATAGGATCGCCGGCGCGTGCTTGCGGGCGGGGCGCGGCGTAGAGTCTGTGCGGCTTATCGCCGTCACTAAAAATCATACCGCCGATACTGTGCAGAGGCTTATTGATCTTGGCGTGCATGATATCGGTGAAAATCGTGTTCAGGAGATAGAGAGCAAAGCTCCGTCTCTTAAAGGCGATTTCACCCTGCACATGATAGGTCATCTGCAGACAAATAAAGCGCAAAAGGTATGGCCGCACGTCGGATGGATTCAGTCGGTTGACAGAGAGCGGCTTGTACAGCGACTTGAATCAATTTATACCGGCGGCCCCAAGAAGCGGGTACTCGTTGAGGTGAATACTTCGGGCGAGGAGACTAAGGCGGGGTGTGATCCCCAAGAGTGTGAGAAGCTCTGTGAACTCGTTGCTCAAAGTAAATCGCTCGCGCTAAGGGGACTCATGACGATAGGGCCTCTTGGCGGGGATGAACGGGCGGTGAAAGGCGCGTTTCAGAGATTGCGGGAATTATCTGAAAAACATTGCTCATGGATTGACACGCCGGAACTCTCAATGGGAATGAGCGGTGATTTTGAATGGGCGATAGAGCAGGGATCAACAATGGTGCGCATAGGAACTGCGCTTGTAGGGGAGAGGGGATAATTACCTTAACTTACTTGCCCCTCTT
>WRCH01000157.1 GCA_009784115.1 Chitinispirillia bacterium | reverse complement strand
CTCACTCAAATTTTGCCGGATGTATGCCTGTTTTTTCTTGCGCTTTGTATTCTCTGTTCTGAATTGTATTTTATATCAATGACGAAGTCAACAACCCGGCAGTACAAAAAAAGAATAGCGTCCCGGTTTGACAAAGCGGCCAAATCTTATAATTCAGGTGCGGTCGTACAGCGTGAAATCACGCGGCGTTTAGCGAGTCTTATAAAGGATAATATTGGTTCCGGGCAATTATGGTGTGATATCGGAAGCGCGGCGGGAGCGCTTGTTGAAGATCTTATGCCGTTACCGCAAAGGACAAAGTTTGTCTGTCTTGACATAGCGTTTTCTCCGCTGCGCCTTGCTGCTCAGCGCGGCAGGAATAGTCTTGCGATCAACGGTGATATAGATTTTCCTCCGATCCGTCCGGCGTCGCTTGATGGTGCTGTGGCAGCTTCCATGCTTCAGTGGGTCTCTTCACCAAAGCTTGCTCTTTGTAAAATATCTCAACTTTTAAAACAGGATGGTGTTTTATATTTTGCGGTTTTTATTGAGGACTCTTTTAAGGAGATCAATACATTAAGATCAAATAGAGGGTTGCCTTCTGTGGTTTGGCTGCCATCAGAGAGTGAACTCTTTTCTGTGTTTGAGAGTGCGGGATTTCATATTTTAAAAGAGAGTATTCAACCGTTTCATAAAACATTGCAATTTACAGATGCGATTTCGGCTTTGAAGAGTCTCAGCAGCATAGGCGCTACTGCCACGGCAGGAAAGCTGCTTAATAGAAAAGAGCTTGAGGAGTTGTGCACGGATTATACGTCAATGTTTTCTAAAAATGGAACGGTTCCACTGACGTACTATTCTATTATAGGTAAAGCGCAAAAAAAGGCGGATACAAAATGACAACAGGAATTTTTATAACCGGCAGCGGAACCAACGTAGGCAAAACTCATGTTTCAAAACTTCTATTGAACGGGTTTTCAAAACTTGGCCGCAGCGTTAGCTACATGAAACCTGTGGAGACCGGATGTCAATTATCACCGGATAAAAAAATGTTAGCGGGGTCAGATACGCTTTCGTTACTCGCGCTTACAAATCATAAAACAGATATCAAGCTTCATTCACCCTATCGTTACGAACCGGCCTGCTCGCCGCATCTTGCCGCGAACCTTGCCGGACAAAACATAAATATTGGCGGTATCACCGCGGCATACAAGACTCTCTGTGATAAAACTAAAACTGATATTATGATAGTGGAAGGAGCTGGCGGCGTACTCGTACCAATCAACGGTAAAGAGTATATTGTTGATGTGATTAAAGCGCTCAATATCCCTGCGGTTCTTGTCACAACTCCGGGACTTGGAACTCTCAATCACACATTTTTGTCAATGAAAATTCTTAAAGATTATGGTATCTCCATAGCCGGTGTTGTTATCAATAATGCGCAAAATATAGAACGCGATTTTATTTACGAAGATAACATTAAAACAATACGTAAACATATCGCTCTAACCCCCTGCCTTGATGTAGATTATAACGGTATTTCCGATGAAATGCTTATGGAGTTTTGCAATGAGATCGAATCTGTGGCTTGATCATTTGTGGATGCCTTTTACATCCCATAACGAAATGCTTGATTATCCTCCGCTTGTGATTGAACGCGGGTCGGGCATTTACTTATATGGTGATGACGGCAAACAGTACATTGACGCCATAGGCTCATGGTGGGTAAGCGCTTTTGGTCATTGTAATCCGCAAATAAACGATGCTGTAAAAAAGCAACTTGACAAGCTTGAACACGTTTTGATGGCAGGATTTATCTCTGATACTACAGCGGAGCTGACTTCACTTTTGGGAGAGGTTTTGCCGCCTCAGCTAAAACGGATTTTTTATTCTGATAACGGTTCAACGTCTGTGGAAGTCGCTCTTAAGATCGCCTTACAATATCACGCGGTACGCGGCGATGATGAACGCAGCGAATTTGTCGCTTTAGGGGGCGGGTATCACGGTGATACACTTGGCGCAGTCTCTGTGGGCGGGATCCCTTCGTTTCACACGCTTTTTCAGGAGCGTTTCAAAAAGGCGCACTTTACAGATTCACCATATTGTTTTCGCTGTCCGTCGGGTAAGGATCCGCAAAACTGTTCCGCGGAGTGTATGGACTCTCTTCATAATGTACTCAACGAGCATGGCAGCCGCATTGCCGGCTGTATATTTGAACCTATGGTTCAAGGGGCGATTGGGATGAGAATCTATCCGCCCAAAGTCCTGCACCGGATTTTCGCGCTGTGTAAAAAGCATAAAATAATAACTATTGCGGATGAGGTCGCTGTTGGGTTTGGACGAACAGGAGAGATGTTCGCCTGTGATCACGCCGGACTTGTCCCCGATATAATGTGTCTTGCGAAATGCCTTACAGGCGGATATCTGCCTCTTGCAGTTACAGCAGTCAAAGAGGAAATATACGATGAGTTTAAAGGCGGCCCCTTTTCAAACCGCACTCTTAACCACGGACACACTTTTACCGGAAATCCGCTTGCAAGCGCGGCGGCTGTTGCAACTTTAAAACTTCTTATCCAGGATAAGTATCCAAAATCCGCTGAGTCTGTCATGCAATATTTCGCCAAAGGATTATCATCACTTGATAATCACAAAAATATTTCAGGCGTGAGACATTTGGGATTTGCCGGCGCGTTTGAAATCGTTAAGAATAAAGAGACAAAAGAGCCGTTTCCAAAAGAGACGCAAGTTCCATTTAAGATTTCACAGATCGCTTTACAAAAGGGACTCATAATCCGCCCGCTTGGAAATACGGTATATTATATGCCGCCGTTTAATATAAAGATAGAAGAACTTGATCAGATTTTCTCATTAACAAAAGAAACTATTGAAGAGGTATTTAATGAGCATACCTCTTCTTGAATCATTATATGAAGACAATGAAAAGCGTCATAAAGAATCGCTTTTTAGAAAGCTGCCAGTTTACAATGACGAGTCTATTATCGACTTTTCAACTAACAGTTACCTTGCGCTTCAGAGCAATCAACAAATAGCAAAAGAGGCTTTGCGTATCAGCGAAAATAAGATGTACGGCAATATGGCCTCACGTCTCATTTCGCAATCATCACCTCTTTATGAACAACTTGAAAATGAACTCGCTGAATGGAAGGGATGCGAAAGCGCGCTCCTTTTTAATTCAGGATACGCCGCAAACACCGGTATCATTCAGGCGATCTGCGACAAAAATACAGAGATCTTTTGTGACAAGCTTAATCACGCGTCAATTATAGACGGCTGCATTCTTTCAGGCGCAAAACTTATACGGTACCGTCATAATGATATAAAGCATCTTAACGAACTTCTAAGCAAATCATCATCACCGCATAAATTGATTGTTACAGATACAGTATTCAGTATGGATGGAGACGTCGCTAAACTTTCGGATATCTGTGAGTTGGGCAGCCGCTTTAAATGCGTTGTGATGGTTGACGAAGCGCATGCCACAGGGATATTCGGCAAAAACGCAAGCGGAGTTGTTGAAGAGAGCGGGACTGGAGATGGCGTACATATTCGCGTAGGAACTCTCAGCAAAGCAGTTGCGGGGCTTGGAGGTTTTTTTGCCGGAAGCAGTCAATTGAAAAACTTCCTTGTCAATAACGCAAGACCATTAATTTATTCTACCGGACTCCCTCACTCAGTACTTGCTTATAATATAGCGGCTGTGCGCTATATCCGAAATAATCCTTCTATAGGAAAATTGCTGCTTGAAAAAGCTGTAAAATTTAGAGACGCGCTTAATGTTTGCGGATGGGACTGTATGGAGTGTTCAACTCAAATAGTTCCGGTTTTAACAGGCAGCGCAGAAAGCGCGCTTGAATTATCGTCATTTTTAAGAAGCAATAATGTGAAAGTTCCGGCAATACGCACGCCAACCGTCCCCAAGGGGAAAGAACGCATACGGTTTTCGGTTCATTTAGGGATTTCTGATAATGATATGGAACACGTATTAAAGATTATGAATCAATACAGAAAGGCAGCCGTTTGAAAGATATATCAACAAACAAAACCATCATATTTGGCGGATGGGCGGTAAAGCCGGAAATCCTCAAACCGGTATTTGGAGAAAACGCCTGTTATGTAGACGTCAATGAAATTATGCCAAAGCTTTTTGATTCGTATCTGCTCAAAAAAGATTGGATCGAAATTGTCATGTCCGAATGTCAATTGACGGATGATGATATACCTTATACGATTGCCGGATGGTCAACCGGGGCGATGTTTGCATACTCAATCGCTCGTGTAATCTGTCCGCAAAAACTGATACTGCTTTCCGCCGCGCCGCGGTTTTGCCGAAAAGAGGG
>WRCH01000156.1 GCA_009784115.1 Chitinispirillia bacterium | reverse complement strand
TCCACCGGTTCCTGAGAAACAATAGCTGATGAGTTAGCTGTCGTTTCCTCTTCATCATCATCACCGCGTTCGCACAGAGCAATATCAATGACGCTGTCGCCTTTGTCAAGATTGATCAGTTTCACTCCCTGAGTGTTGCGGCCTATGCTTGAGATGCGGTCTACGTCAAGACGGATGATAATTCCTTTGCGAGTAATTAACATTAAATTTTCATCGCCTTGGACACTTTTCAATGAAACAACAATACCGGTTTTATCAGTTTGTTTGATGTTGATTATGCCGCTGCCGCCGCGGTTTGTCTTGCGGTAGTCAGCTACAACAGTGCGCTTTCCGAAACCGTTTTGTGTAACGGTTAGAATTTGATCATTGTCATTAGCGATAATCATCGCCACAACTTTGTCATCACCCTTTAATCTTATACCTCTGACGCCGCGCGTATTACGTCCCAAATCTCTCGCCGCGCTTTCGTGGAATCTTACCGCCTGACCTAAAGCCGTTCCAAGAATTATATCGTTGCTGCCGTCTGTAAGTTTGACTTCGATAAGTGAATCGTTTTCGTCAAGTTTGAATGCGTTTATCCCGCCGCGGCGAACGTTAGAGTAAGCGGAGAGCGGCTGCTTGTTTACAACGCCCATCTCTGTTGCGGCTACTATAAAATGCGTTTCGTCAAATTCACGAACGGGAACAAAAGCCGCGATTTTTTCTCCGGGATCTAACTCTATCATGTTGACAATAGGCCGGCCTCTTGAGTTACGTCCGGCCTCCGGTATTTTATATACCTTGAGCCAGTAACAGCGTCCTTTATTGGTGAAGAACAAAATATAAGCGTGCGTGGAAGCTACAAAGAGCGTTGATATAAAATCGTTCTCCTTTGAGTCCATCCCTCTTACGCCTCTTCCGCCTCTGCCCTGAGAGCGGTATTCAGTGACTGCGGTACGCTTAATGTAACCCTCATGAGTCATTGTGATCACCATATCCTCAACGGCTATCATATCCTCAATGTCTACATCGCTTGTCGCGTCTGTAATCTCGGTTCTTCTTGCGTCGCCGTAGCGTGCTTTTATCGCCAATAGTTCATCTTTTATGATCTGCATACGTCGGTCGCGGCTGCCAAGTATAGCGGTAAGATCCTCAATAAGTTCCATGAGTTCTTTATATTCCTGCTCAATTTTGTCGCGCTCAAGACCGGTAAGCCTTTGGAGTCTCATCTCCAAAATCGCTTTAGCCTGTATATCACTGAATGAAAAGCGCTCTACTAATTTGCGGTGAGCGTCATCCGGTGATTCCGAGGCGCGGATCATAGCCACAATCTCGTCAATATGATCAAGCGCGATACGCAGACCCTCTAAGATATGAGCGCGGTCTCTCGCTTTTTTGAGTTCAAACTCAGTGCGCCGCACTACTACGTCGTGGCGGTGATCAAGGAAATGAGACATCAAATCCTTGAGCCCAAGAAGACGCGGCTGTAAATTGACAAGTGCTAAGTTGATGATGCCGAATGTCGTTTGCAGCTGTGTATATTTGTAAAGTTTATTAAGAACAACGTCGCCAAAATCATCTCTCTTAATGCCAACTACAATGCGCATCCCACGCCTGTCGGATTCATCCCTTATAAAAGAGATACCTTCAACCACTTTATCGCGGACAAGCTCCGCCATTTTTTCAAGCAGTGATGTTTTATTTACCATGTAAGGGATTTCAGAAATGATAATCTCCTCACGGTCATTAGGGAGCTTTTGCACCTCAGCCCTTGCGCGGATTATCACTTTACCCCGGCCATTCTTATACGCTTCGTAAATGCCGCTTCTTCCGAACACAATCCCGCCTGTTGGAAAATCAGGGCCGGGAACAAGTTTTATAAGATCTTCTACACAGATGTCCGGATTGTCAATAACAGCCACGATTCCATTCACTATTTCCGTGAGATTATGAGGCGCCATGTTTGTGGCCATACCAACCGCGATACCGGTTGTTCCGTTTAACAAAAGGAAAGGCAGCTTTGAAGGAAGTACGGTAGGTTCTTTCAAACTTTCGTCATAGTTAGGTGTAAAGTTTACGGTATCTTTATCAAGATCGGCAAGCATCTCCTCCGCAAGACCAGTCATGCGGCACTCCGTATACCTCATCGCAGCCGGCGGATCGCCGTCAATGGAACCGAAGTTTCCCTGACCATTTACCATTGGGTAACGAAGCGAAAAGTCCTGCGCCATGCGCACAAGCGAGTCGTACACAGCGCTGTCGCCGTGAGGATGATATTTACCGATAACGTCACCAACGAGGCGCGCGCACTTTTTTGGCGGTTTATTGTGCTGTAATCCAAGCTCTTCCATCCCAAAAAGAACGCGGCGGTGTACGGGCTTAAGACCGTCTCTGACGTCCGGCAGCGCGCGCGCTGTTATCATGCTCATCGAATAGTCGAGATAGGATTTTTGCATCTCATCTTCGATGAATACCGGCAGAATTTTTTGGTTTTCGCTCTTGTTTTCGTTTTCTTTTTCGTTCTTTTGATCGCTCATCGTGACGTTACCTTTTATTCGCTTTCACTATACGGGAGACTTTTTTTGACGCCTATTCTATAAGCTAATAAATATACATTTTTCCACTTGCTTTTTGCTATTAAAATCGTACTTAAAATGCGGGCAGACGGGGGGGAATATTAATCTTAACTTTTCAAGCCTTTTGATACAAAATTTTGCCGATTTTTTGAACGTGGTGTGCGAAGCCGCATTCATCGTGTCTTAGTTCCATTAAGTGCGGTTCGATATCGGCGTCATCAATTTCCCTGCGTATAGCCTGCAATCGAGAAAGCGCAGCCCGCCAATTGCCGGTGTATTCATCAAACAATATCGCTGTATTCGTGCGGCGTCCCATCCCAATAAGAGCCAAAGAGCAATATTAGTCCTGACGTTATAATCGTATGGGGCGAAAGGTTGGTTAAAAAACTTCCGCTTAACGGGTATATAGTATCTGTCCCCAATTTGATTTAGAAAGCCCACCCGGCAACGGTTTCTCTTACTGCTGCCGTGATTCTCAAGTGTAATCCTGCCAGCTCTGTTTCCGGCAGCAATGGTTTGAGTTCACAGATTCTTTGTTCATTTATCCCATTAGCCGCACAAAGCAATTTATCCTTTAGTTCGTCCAAATTTTCAGCAGGTTTTACATTAGGATAACTTCTTGGCCGAGCTAACCTTTTTCGTAAAATTTCCAAGTTTGGTTCTATTCTCAAAATCGTTTTATATTGATATACATCAAACAAATCTCTCAACAATTCTCGTTCATTCCATGCTGCTATTTTGTGCGCAAACGCCGCTGACATTTCCGCGATTCTAACAACTTTCGGCGGCATACCGTAAGGTAACGCGATTACTGACGATGACATTGCCTGCGAATCGCATTCTTCTTCGACATTGATCTCTATTTGGCAAGATTGCGATAAGTAGCTGATGTTTACAACCATGACTTTTGAATTTAATGTTATACTGAATTCAAGCCCGCTTACGCCGGATAGTTTTTTCTCAATTAACGGCTGTATCTCTTTTTTTGATTTGAATGGGATAAATATATAGTCAATATCGTTTGTATAACGCGGACTGTTGAGCAACCTCAAGGCCATTCCACCGCGAATGATGGCATTACCGCCAAACTCATCGGCAAAGAAATTTATTATCCACGCTAAAAGTTCTTCCGTATTCCTAAAATTTCTCATAAAAACATCTTTCAGCAAAAGTTCTAAATTTAGGATTGCGGTATCGTGCTAGATATTCGAAGAATTTGTTTTTATCTAACAAACCGTAATGCACATCGCCAAATACGTTAAAATAGAAACTCTTACCGCGCAGATAAAAATATAACGTGTCTATAACAGCTTTCTCAGGCGTTGCGATTAAAAAACCTTTGGGGTTTGATTCATACCCAAAAAAGAGGTCGTCAGACAACTTGTAATAAGATATATTCGGCGTCCCCGTATATTCAGCAGCTTTTGCCGGAACAACACAATAGACCCAAAATCGGCTCTCCGTCCCAATCAGACGGTGCATTGCGAGAGCGGAGGCCAGCGATACGTAAGAGTTCCGCCGAACCTTAGCCGAAAGCACCGTGTAGTCAAAATCAGCCAGCGTGTAAATCTCCCTGCAATACCTCTTAAGCATTCCAGCAGCTATAAATTTGTTGATAATACCGTGCAGAGTAATTTTAGAGTTTTCGTTGAACAACGATGAAAGCTCCATAAACGAAAATACACCGCCAACACTTTCACCTAATCGCAGCAAATTTTCAGAGTATTCAAGCCAGTTTTTCATATTGCTATATAATATAATAATTTACATAGTATCTGTCAATATGAAATTGATGC
>WRCH01000155.1 GCA_009784115.1 Chitinispirillia bacterium | reverse complement strand
GGGTTGCGTGCGCGTAACCGTACCAGCGCCTCCTGCATCCTCCGCTCCCCAGGGGCTAAAGCCCCTGGTTACATCCTTGCACCCCTAAAGGGGTGCGGATTTCCTTAAGTTGACTGCATTGCGCAGGACCGTGAGGCTGCTTAGCGGCACAGTGCCAATTTATGCTGTTATCCAGTATACTGAATAACGGCACGCGTTTACACTGTGCCGCGTACCGGTATAATTAAAGCAGTTGAATTATTCTCCGCCGAATTGTATCATATATATATAAGCGCGTACACCGGCGCTTTTTTCACACCATCAAAGATAAGGAGCGGCTTCTTATGGAGATCAAAATCACATCACGTCAAACCGTTAACGCCTCTGAAAGTCTGCGGGAAACTATTGCCGATGAACTTGGCAAATTAGAAAAATTTTGCGATAAAATAACCTCCTGCCATGTGGTTTTGGGCTCCGAGAGCATGGATAAGATTAAAACTACCGAAATAACAATGAATGTTTTGGGGGCGCAGATCGCCGCTTCCGCAAAGGCGGAAAATATCGGTAAAGCGATAGATGAGGCGATAGGCAAGGTGGAGCGGCAGCTTAAAAAAATCAACGAAAAAGCGAAAGACCATAAGGCGCCAAAGGCAGAAATTACTCCTGAGGAGTGAAAATGTGTATGCAATGCGCCTGTGCATGAGCTATTTTAATTATACTGACTAACGGCACGCGTCTACACTGCACCGCACGCAGGGCCGTTTCTGTTGCTTAGCAGCACAGTGTAGATTTATGCCGTGAAGTGGTATAGCTGGGGTTGTTTCAAAACGAGGGCGGCCCGTACAGATATTGCATTTTTATCGCAATATGTAGAGGCGGGGCTTGCCCCCGCCTGCTTTCAAGAAACAGCCGCGTATTTGGTAAAGAAGGAACAATCGGGTTGAAAAAGACTAATGTCGATTTAATTGTCGGGGCTTCTATTCTCAGTGCGCTGTTTATACTGATAGGCGGGGTGATTTGGCTTAAAGAGGCTTCTATCGCAAGTAAGATGGTCACTTATACCGTGCTTTTTCAGGAAGTCGGTACGCTGCAGCTTGGGGATCCCGTATACGCAAACGGCGTTAAGAGAGGTACTGTCGGAAGAATAAATTTACGCGGTACACAGGTTGCCGTACTGCTTAATCTCGACAGAAGCGTTCCGATTACCGATTCCACCCGCGTTGCGGTTATAAACGTAGGACTCTTGGGAGAGCGCGGGATAGGGGCGACGCTCACTTCAGCCGGAAAAACGGTTCCGCCTAACACAGCTACGGATACGGTATTCATAAAGGGGTATTTTGATACGGGAATCTCAGAAGCTATGGGGATGCTTGGTTCGGTACTTCTTGACGCGGAGACTCTATTAGTCAGCGTGACAGAGGTTCTGCGCGCAACGGTCGGCGATTCAACATTTATTTATCAGTTTCACACAGCGTTCGGCCGGATTGACACTATAACAAATGTGGCTAACAGGATGCTTCTCAGAAATGAGCCGGTACTCAACGCCGCTATGAGAGATCTTAGAGTTGTCTCCTCCGATCTCAAGGCGCTTATTGACAGAAACACGCCGGGGATAGACAGCCTTGTGGTAAGCGGCAATCAGCTCACAGCCAATGGAATAGCGCTTGTGACGCGCGCAGAGTCGCTTGTTGTCTCAGTTCAGGATGTGATGCAAAAACTTGAAAGAGGAGAGGGTACGCTTGGCAAACTGTATAAAGATGAAAAGTTTTATCATGATCTCAAGTATACTATCGCTAATGTAGACAGCCTTGTAACAGACGTTAGAGATGATGCTTTGCGTCTGCGTGTAAAGCTCGGGTTTGGTAAGAAGAAAAAGAGAGCGGATTAATCAGATTATCAAATTAAAGGATACTTTTGAGGATGACAGAAAAAACTGCGAAAGTAATTAACTCTTTGGGGATACACGCCCGCCCCTCCTCTCTTATTGTACAAACTGCGATTAAGTTCAAATCATCCGTACAGCTTGTTAAGGATGGAGCCTCAGCGGACGCAAAAAGCATTATGAGTGTGATGATGCTTGCCGCCGCGCAGGATTCAAATGTAGTGATACGGGCTGAGGGAGAGGATGAGGTTGAGGCGGTGGATGCGATATTTAAGTTGTTTGAGTTGAAGTTTAATGAGGAGTAGTGATAGCGTTATATAAAAATCAAAGTCAAAGTCAAAATATAAATATAAATGCGCATACTTGGGGCCGGCTTCGCGACCCCTTGACGGGGGGCCGACAAATGCTCCACTGGAGCATGGCCTACCCCCGCAACACCCCCCGCGAAAACCCGTAGGGGAAGGTTGGCAGGTAGTCAATACGATAAGGGTGAAAGGGGCTTGGAAGAATGTCCGTAAATATAGGTTTGGTTGGCGCCGGTACGGTCGGCGGCGGAGTTGTAAAGGTTCTTCATAACCGTTTTTCCTATTTTAGGGATGAACTTGGACTTGATATCAAGCTGTCTCGAGTTGTTGACAAGGCGCAGGAGCGTTTTGCGCAGCTGCCTGTGGGGGATGCGGTTTGTTCATCGGATATTAATGATATTCTTAGTGACGATTCTATTCAGATTGTTATAGAGCTTGTAGGCGGGACCGGTTTTGCCCGTACGCTTGTTCTTGACGCGCTTAAAAAAGGCAAACATGTTGTTACCGCAAATAAAGCGCTTATCGCTAAACACGGACCTGAAATTTTTGAAGCTGCCGCGGCTTCGGGTGTCTCTGTCTATTTTGAAGCGTCTGTAGGCGGGGGGATTCCTGTTATTAAAGGGATACGTGAGAGTCTTGCCGGTAATGATATTTACAGCGTGAGAACGATCATCAACGGTACCTGCAACTATATCCTCACCCGTATGACTGCTGAGGGGCTGCCGTTTGCCGACGTGCTTAAACAGGCGCAGGAAAAAGGCTACGCGGAGGCGGATCCCGCGCTTGATATTGAGGGGGGAGATACCGGGCATAAAGTTGCTATCCTTGCATCGCTTGTAAGCGGCGGATATGTGGAGTATGAGAGTTTTCCCGTAGAGGGAATTACTAAGATAAGTAAAGATGATATTGAGTTCGCAAGAGAGCTTGGGTATACTATAAAACTTTTGGGCGTGATCAAAAAGAACAATACCGGTCTTGACGTAAGAGTACACCCTGCAATGCTTCACAAAGGCCATATCCTCGCCTCTGTCAGCGATGTGTTTAACGCCGTTTTACTTGAGGGAGACGCCGTCGGTCAGATTCTTCTTTATGGAAGAGGCGCGGGGGAACTCCCCACGGCGTCTGCTGTTGTTAGTGATGTAATTGACGTTGTGCAAAATATTAAAGCCAATGCGCCTGTGCGCGTACCTATGGATTACTATCGTACAGGAAGACGAAAAGGAATTATCCCCGCAGATCAAATAAACAGCCGTTACTATCTGCGCTTCACGGTAAGCGATACCCCGGGCGTTCTCGCGTCAATCGCGAATCATTTGGGAGAGCAGGGGATCTCAATCGCGTCCGTAATGCAAAAAGAGGGAACCGGCACAAGCGGCGTACCTGTAATCTTTATCACACACTGCGCGTCGGAATCGGGCGTAACCAGGGCTTTATCGTTGGTAGAAAAAGAGAACTACGTTCGCGCTCAGACTCAGTTGATTCGTATTGAGGATTGACAAATTGACTTGTATCCATTTAGTCTATACGCTTTTTTGCGGAAAGTGGCAGTCACCTTAAAAAACAGGCGGTCGTTTTATGTCCAATCGTATTTTCAACGTTGCCGGCCCATGTGTGCCGGGCGCTCATTATATGATTGATCCTATGCGGGGTATCGGTGATGAGTTGATGAAGCTTATTGGCAGTAATCAGTATTTCATCATTCATGCCGCGCGTCAAAGTGGAAAAACGACATTGCTGCAAGAGCTTGTTCGCCAAATAAACGCGCTGGGAGAACACTATGCGCTGTACTGCTCGCTCGAAACTGCAAGTATATTTCCTGATCCTGAGAGAGGTATTCCGGCAATAGTTAAAAGAATAAAGTCAGCTTTTGAAGATTATGGTTTACCTGACGGTTTTGCGGTAAACGCTGACTACGATGATGTCGCCAATGTGCTGAGGTCATCATTTACAGCTTATTGCAGGATGTTAAACAAACCGCTTGTTGTATTTTTTGATGAAGCGGATAGCTTATCTGATGAAACATTGATTTCATTTTTGAGACAATTGCGTGACGGTTATGTGAACATGGGCAGTATTCCATTCGTTCGTTCTATAGCCCTTGTTGGTATGCGCAATCTTAGAGACTACAAGGCGCAAATCCGACCCGATTCCGAAACACTCGAAAGTGCAAGCCCGTTTAATATTGTAAAGGAAAGTCTTACTCTAAGAAACTTTACAAG
>WRCH01000154.1 GCA_009784115.1 Chitinispirillia bacterium | reverse complement strand
TTATTACAGCGTCAATATGCACCGTTTGCAATTTCAAAACACCTTGCTATTGCGTAGAACCGCGCCGTCCGAAGCAAGCGCAGGAAAAAGCCGTTAAAGCGCAGGTCGCGGTTAATACTGCGGTTTCGGATAGTGATGATAGCGATGATAAAAAATATAGATGGTGGGATAATTAGCTACTCAATACTTAACAAAAGGGGTTTTAATGCAAAAACAAGTATTCACCGCCGTCGGCAACGGCAGACTCGGTAATGATGTGCAGCGCGAATTTGAGAACGCGCAATCAATAGCGAATTTGCAAAACGATGGGGTAAAAACCAAGCCTGTTGATAAACGAGTTATAGAATTCGCTGCATCAAGGCAATTCGCGGGAAATAGATGATAATTGAAGACATGGCAATAGAAAGTATTATGGAAAGCGCTGGTGAGGCTGCGTGGGAAGCCTTAAAAGAGGGTTATGCGCATTGTAGTGTTACCCATAAACGAGCCGGCGTTACATACACAATAGAAATATTCTGCGAGGAGATAAGCAGTAATGCTTAAACGCTTCAAAGCAAAATTTTCCCGCGGCAATCTTGTGGCTTGCGTTGGTCATATTGTCAAGCGCAAGCCGAATCTGCCGGTTTATGTTGTGATGGGCGCTGCGCTTTGGGTTTGGTTCGCGGCTGTTTATGTGATTTATAAGGTGGGATGATAGCGGGGATAAATATGCCAAGTCAATTAAACATATTTGATGGATTAATAGTCGACAACTTCGCCGGCGGCGGTGGAGCCTCGACCGGAATTGAGCTTGCTGTTGGCCGCCCGGTGGATATTGCTATTAATCACGACCCGTCAGCTATTGCGATGCACAAGGTCAATCATCCTCATACAAAACATTATTGCGAAAGCGTTTGGGAGGTTGACCCCCGAGAAGCTACGCAAGGTAAGCCGGTTGCGCTTGCGTGGTTTTCGCCTGATTGCAAACATTTTTCAAAGGCCAAAGGCGGTAAACCCGTAAGTAAAGAAATCCGCGGCCTTGCATGGGTTGCAGTACGATGGGCTGCGACAGTACGCCCGCACGTTATCATCCTTGAAAATGTTGAGGAGTTCAAAACATGGTGCCCTGTTAAAAATGGGATAATTATCAAAAAACAGTCCGGGAAAACGTTTGTAAGCTTTGTCAATGCTCTGCGCAAATTCGGATATACAGTAGACTGGCGCGAGTTACGGGCTTGCGACTACGGAGCGCCGACCATACGTAAGAGATTGTTTCTGATTGCTCGCTGTGATGGTCAGCCGATCAGATGGCCGGAACCAACGCACGGCCAAGGGAAACTCCCATATCGCACAGCAGCAGAGATAATTGATTGGTCGCTTCCGTGTCCATCAATTTTTGACACGGCAGAGGAAATATGGCAAAAGTATAAAATCCGCTCCGTCCGTCCGCTTGCAGATGCAACATTACGGCGTATAGCGCGTGGATTAAAGAAGTTTGTTTTTGACAATCCTGAGCCGTTCATTGTAAGGGTTAACCATGCCGATACAAGCGCAAACTGCTTTCGCGGTCAGCAAATAAATGAGCCGCTTGGCACATTGACCGCAAGTAATGAGTACGGTATAATCACTCCTAAAATCGCACCTTTTACGCGCACCGGAACTTCCGGTTCCATCGGGCAACCGGCAGATGAGCCCGTAGGAACTATACGGGCCGCCGGCAACAGTATGCTTGTAGTTCCAATGTTAACCAAATATCATAAAGAAAAATCTGTGCGGGAAGTTCGCGGACAGACAGTTGATGAACCATTATTGACAACTGACACTTCAAACCGTTTCGCCGTTGTATCGGCGTTTATGAGTAAATATTACAGCGGTGGACATCAGGGAAACGGAAATGCTGTAACTGAACCGCTCAACACCATAACCGCCATAGATCACAACGCGCTTGTTACTACGCAAATTGTTAAATATAAGGGTGATAATATAGGGCAGCCGGTTACTGAGCCAATACAGACCATTACAGCGGATGGAAATCACTTCGGCGAAGTTCGAGTGTTTTTAGTCAAATATTATGGGGCGGGAATCGGTCAGACCGCAGACGAGTCGCTGCATACCATTACCTCAAAAGATCGTCTTGGACTTGTGACAGTTCACGGCAAACAGTGCGCCATAGTTGACATAGGACTGCGGATGCTTACCCCGCGGGAATTATTTGCCGCTCAGGGATTTCCGCCGGATTATGTGATAGATGTCGGGCCGGACGGCGAAGCAGTATCAAAATCAGCTCAGGTTGCTCGTTGCGGTAATGCTGTCCCGCCGCCGTTTGCAGAGGCTCTTGTGAGGGCGAATCTGCCGGAAATGTGTTGTCCAAGATTAGAGACGATGAGAGAACTAAAAAGAGAAATGGTTGCATAGGCAAAGTAAGGAGATTTTTTATGCCAACGATTTTTAAAAACAAGAATCCAAAAACACCATGCAATGAGTGTGGTAATGCCGGAGTTGTAGAATATCAGATACATTTCAGTGATATTAACGCAGCGATTCGCCTGTGTGAATTTTGTTTCGTAGAATTGTCAAAAAGTGTATTATCGCGGGTTATTTATATCGCAGAACATAAGGATGACAAATGAAACCTATATTATTCTCAACAGAGATGGTTAAAGCGATTCTTGACGGACGCAAGACGCAGACGCGGCGGCAGAGGGTATACGCAGCGGTATTGGCGGCGCGCCGCCGTATGAATTTTTTTATAGAGTTCTGAATTGTCCTAATCGCTACTATACGCAAAAACAAGCGTTTGAATATCTTTGGAATTCCATCAACGCCAAGCACGGCTACGATTGGGCCGCTAACCCGTGGGTTTTTGTCTACGAATTTGAACGCATAACAAAGGAGGTGGCGGAATGCGGAACGCAAAATAAAGGTTCCTGTGGAATTAAAGGCAGATAATAATAGATAAGACAAGCGGCGCAAGGATTGACTGAGAACCAATTCCGGGATTAAAAGAACCGCCGCTTGTCAGTTTAAAAAGGAGAAAGAATGAAAACGATTGAAAACGGAATTAGAGGATATTCAAGCGATTTCGATAGGCCTAAAACTTACTATGAAGCAGATATTGACTGGCGCGAAGCGGCACATCCTAAAAACGCTGGGCACTATAAGCAGGGTACAAAGCGGGGATTAATCGGCGCCGGCGCCATTACAAAAGTTTCGTGGGGAGAGTGCAAGCCTAAAGACTTGATCGGCATTCCGTGGATGTTAGCGTTCGCGTTGCGTGCAGATGGTTGGTATCTGCGCCAAGAAATTATATGGCACAAGCCAAATCCAATGCCGGAAAGCGTAGTGGATAGATGTACAAAGTCGCATGAGTCTATTTTCCTCTTATCAAAATCACGTAATTATCATTTTGACGCCGCTGCTATCGCGGAACCATGCTCAAGCATAATACCGTCTCACTATTTCCAAAACACGGAATCGCCAACGCTCTGCCTCCTCCCTGAGTATACAAGTGACAATTTAAAAGCCCCGCGTTCAAGATATGGCGGAAATAAATACACGCAAAACCCTGAAAAGTTTTACAGAACAAAATCCGGCAGCGCTTACGATTACAAGTCGCATCGCAATAAACGCTCTGTATGGACTGTCTGCCCGCAGCCATTTAATGAGGCGCACTTTGCTACCTATCCGCCTGAGCTTATCCAGCCTTGCGTGTTGGCTGGTAGTCGTCCGGGTGGGATTGTACTTGACCCGTTCTTTGGCTCAGGAACAACGGGGCTTGTGGCGCGGGAGCATGGACGTGAGTTTATCGGCATAGAGATTAATCCTGAGTATGTCAAAATTGCAAAGAAGCGGCTTTCATGCGCACAGCTTAAAGCGGTGGTCGTGTGACTATAAATATTAATCAGGAGGGATACCATAGAAAATAAAACAAAACCTTTTATGGTGTTATATCACGACTACCTTGACGCCTTACAACCTCTTGATGACGCAGAGCGCGGAAGATTACTAACAGCCTGTCTATTGTATAGTAAGTCGGGTACTGTGACAGAACTTCCCGGAAACGAGCTCTATCTGTTTCCGATGTTGCGAGCTGCTATAGATAGGGATAAAGCTGCTTATGAGGAAAAATGTCGCGCGAATGCGGAAAATGGTAAACTTGGCGGCCGCCCTAATAAATCTAATGCTCATGACGAAAACCCAACGGTTTTTAAAAAAGCGAACGGTTTTAAAAAAAGCCATAAAGAAAAAGAGAAAGAAAAAGAAAAAGAAAACATATTACCCCCCTTACCCCCCGCGGGGGTTGAGGTGTGTGATAACGAACGAAGTTTCACGACTTGGAAAAAAGATTTTGAGCTCTATCGGTCTGAGGAGGAATCGGCTTACAAAGCGCTCCTCGCAGACGCAGAGTGGAT
>WRCH01000153.1 GCA_009784115.1 Chitinispirillia bacterium | reverse complement strand
TTTAATCGGGGACGGAGGTGCGCAAATTGCACAAATCCTCAACTATAAAAAACCAACTATTCATCTTCGCCGCAACCACGCCAATACGCCAACATACATCAAATCATTTACGGCGGAATACTGATTTTTACTAACCACGGAGCGAGGTTTCACAAGAACGCATTTAAAAATCAACAGATTAGATTTATTGCTACACAGCTAAGCTATATTTCTTATGATTGGGGAGCGGTTTCACTTATAACTTGCGCAAGGTAAATAAAAAAGCCGCTCTCTTTCTATCTTTATCGGGTGACGGCAAAAAGTATTTTCTTTATTAATAATGGAGAGAAATATTGGAAAATGAAAATGACCGTTGCAGAATTATTGCGTAAGTTAAGTAAGGAACTGACCCCGCTTACAGGAGAGCTTGCGCAAAGCGATGCGGAACTGATTATAGAGTATTCACTGAATATACCGCGCATTAAAATTTATACAGAATCAACAAGAATAATTACCAATGATGAGTTGAGCAGGATTGAATCCGTACTCAAACGGCGGCTTGAGAGTGAACCGTTGCAATATATCTTCGGTAAAGCATATTTTTACGATCGTGAATTCATTGTAAACCGCGATGTTCTTATTCCAAGGCCGGATACAGAGACGCTTATTGAGACAATTTTAAATGACGAGAAGGGCAAAAAAGACGCTTTTTTTGTTGATATCGGTACCGGCAGCGGAATCATTCCAACTATACTAACAGCAAATAATCCTTTATGGAACGCGATAGCAATCGATATCTCTATTGACGCCCTTAAAACCGCTTCTAAAAATGTTTCTAACCGTGTTAAACTTTTATGCGCTGATATGCTGGGCGCTTTTAAGTCAACTAAAAAATTTGATTTTATCGTAAGCAATCCACCTTATATCTCATCATCCCAAATGAACACTCTTGACAAAAGCGTCTATAACTATGAACCACACAGCGCGCTTTTCGGCGGAGATGACGGACTTCGATTTTACAGGGAGATTTCATCAAAATCACCATCATATATTAAGGATGGAGGACGTATCTATCTTGAGATAGGATATGACCTAGGGGAAAGTGTTCCGCAAATTTTACGTGATGACGGTTGGAGAAATATCATCGTAATTAAAGATTTGGCTGGCAGAGACAGAGTTGTAAAAGCTGTTTACTTGTAATAATCATAATAACGCATAAACTATCATCCCGCAGCAACACGCTTTTCTCTACGAAACCACCCGCAGTACTAACCCTTTAAGATACTCGCCCTCTTTATGCGCAACGTTTACAGGGTGATCAACGCCGGCTGTAAGCGCGTGAAGCAGTTGAATATCCCGCCCGCAGTCCGCGGCGGCGCTGAACACTATTTGACGGAAGAGATAGGGGTCTACCGCGTTTGAACAGGAGAATGTAAATAACAATCCTCCCGTTGATAACCTTTTTAAAGCGGCGAGATTTATATCTTTATACCCGCGCGCCGCGCGGTCAACCTCTCCCGCGTGACGCGCGAATTTAGGGGGGTCAAGTATTATCAAATCAAATTTTGAGTCGGGCTGTCTCAAATATGAAAAAACATCATCCTCTTTAAATTCAATATCAACACTATTAAGTTTAGCGTTTTCATTAAGCCACTTCCCCGCCTTTGCGGAAGTATCTACACCGAGTACGCTCTTGGCGCCGCCAAGCGCCGCGCTTATGGCAAACCCGCCGCTGTAGCTAAAGCAGTCGCACACTGCGCGGTCTGCGCTATAATTGCGCACAAGAGCGCGGTTCTCTCTTTGGTCAAAAAAGAAACCTGTCTTTTGTCCTGACGCGAGATTTACTACATAATTAAGTGATTTTTCCTTGATGATCAGTGATTGCGGCAGCTCGCCGTTTATTAATCCTTCACTAATAGAAAGCCCTTCTCGCTGACGCGCTTCGGTATCGGAGCGTTCATAAATAAAAGCGGGTGATAATAATTCGTTGAGAATATTGATGATGGAGCCGCGCCGCGCTTCCATGCCTGCTGTTGTGATTTGCAGACAGAGCCCCTGCCCATAACGTTCAACTGTTAATCCGGGGAGAAAATCACCCTCGGAGTTGACAAGACGGCATGAATCGGTATCACCGCATAAAACCTGAGTCCTGCGCTCTATTGCATCCTTTAAGCGTTTACGCAGATCATCATCTGTAAACCGATCTGTTTTTGAAAGCATGCGCACACAGATCGCGGATTTCTCGTTGTAATACCCTGTGCCGATAAGTGAACCGTCAAAAGCGTGAACTGCGCAGAGCCGCTTTTCATCCGCTTTGCCCTGTATAGAATCCACAGCGCCGGAGAACACCCAGGGGTGTCCCATGCGTACAAGTTTTTCTTTGCCTTTTTTTAAGAGAATCTTCATTAACTAAATATAAATTAATGCCGATATCAAATGTAATGACAAAAATAAAGATCTATTCCGAACTCCCCTCCGCCATCCCCAACAACTCCCGCAGCTCTCTTTCAAAATTCTCCTCGTATTCATGATGCTTGCGAAAAGCCTCGGTTATGCGTTCATCATCATACATACCTATCTTAGGCTCTACGTTATTAAGATAATTACTAATCATTATATCACGGAATTTTTTGTCTTTGTAAAGACGAAGACGAGCCCGCAGTTCACCTGAAAACCTGTTCTCCATTCCGCACTCGCTCACAAGAACACCGTCAAGATGCTCAATGTGATCGGCAATGGATAAAATAAAATCAAGCGCTTCGCTCTCCTCTTCGTTAAGAGTCATTGCGGGCGGAAGCTCTAAATTACGCTTTAACCCAAGCATAATCTCAAGCGCTTCACTGTCTTCGGGGGCGGGGTCATTAAAATAGTCAACTCCTCTGCCGCTCTCTCTCGCCTTTGTATATATATAGGTGTACACACGCGCGTCTTCGTCGCTGTATTCAAGATCCGCGCACACCGCGTGGATTTTTAATGCGTTATTAAAGTAACTTCCAAACGTTTCCTGCTCTTCCATAAACTATTTTCTTTCTCTTAAATAGCAGATCATCGTTTATGATCTGACAGTGCAAAACGGGCAATAATATTTCAACAGTTAAAGTGAGCAAAAGCCGAACCCGATACCGGTTTATTATTAAAACGCATAAATAAAACAGTGAGAATTATGAGGATTTTATGAGCAAACAGAAAGTTTCACGCTGCGAAAAGTGCGACGCGTACTGCTGCAAACACATCGCGGTACATATTGACACACCGGAAGATAAAAAAGACTGCGATAATATCAGATGGTATCTTTTACATCAAAACGTTTGGGTATCAATTGATTTTGAAGACAACTGGCTTTTGGAATTTAAAACGCCGTGCAAGCATGTAACCGAAGATTTTAAATGTTCGATATATAAAAATCGGCCCGATATCTGCAAGAAATATCCGGGTGACGGCGAGTTGTGCGAGGGAGAGACTGACGAGCCGTCTTATAAAGAGCTGTTTAAGGATGCTTGTGAGTTTGACAGGTATATCAAAACTTATTATCTTTCTTCCTCAAACGAATTGACTTAGGAGTAATCTCCACAAGCTCATCCTCGTTTATATACGCTATACACTCCTCAAGACTCATCTCAAGAGGCGGAGTCAAAAGTACGTTGTCGTCAGACCCGGCGGCACGCATATTCGTGAGTTTTTTCTCCTTGCAGGGATTGACGACAAGATCGTTAGAGCGGCAGTGCTCCCCTACTATCATCCCGCGGTATAGCTTTACGCCGGGGCCTACAAACATTTTGCCTCTCTCCTGCAAGTTAAACAGCGCATAGGCTACGGAGAGGCCGGGTTCCTTGGTTATTAATACTCCGTTTGTGCGGGTGCGGATCTCTCCGGCGTAGGGGGCGTATTCAAGGAATACATAGTTCATAATTCCCATACCCTTGGTGTCGGTCATAAACTCCGATTTGTAACCAAGAAGCCCGCGGGTCGGAATCTTAAAAACGATGCGCGTCATACCGTCATGCTGAACCATATCGCGCATTATCCCTTTTCGCGGGCCTAATTTCTCTATCACGGCGCCGGTGTATTTATCATCAACATCAACAGTAAGCTCTTCGTACGGTTCTAAAAGTTTTCCATCCTCTTCACGCATGATAACCTGCGGACTTGTGACAGCAAACTCATACCCCTCGCGGCGCATTTTTTCTATTAGGATTGACAGATGCAACTCACCGCGTCCTGAAACCTTATAACCGACAGTATCTGTAAGCGGCTCAACATTAAGAGCGACGTCTGAGAGTATCTCTCTCATTAGACGCTCCTGTATATGACGGGAGGTCACAAAACGCCCTTCGGTTCCCGCAAAAGGAGAATCATTGGGGATAAAATTCATTGATATTGTAGGCGGATCAATCTCTATGGGCGGCAGCGGGTTCGGGTTCAAAGGGTCTGTATACGTAACGCCTACAGTCACCTCA
>WRCH01000152.1 GCA_009784115.1 Chitinispirillia bacterium | reverse complement strand
TAAATTTGTGGACCTTGCAAGAGGTACCACGGTGGTTTGAAATATGACCCCATAGAGTGAAGGTAGCTTTTTTCATACTTCAAACGCAACAACTCTAAACTCACAAGCATAACATAATATCTGGTTACAAATATGAGTTTATTAATGATAGATAATTTGGATTTTTGGATAATATAATCTCCCCGGGCGCTGCCCGGGGGTATTGATGTCACCCCTTTGGGGTGCGGAAAATCATAAGAATAATTCTAACGTTTGAATTCCACAAGCTCAATCTCAAAAATTAGAACGCTGTTAGGCGGAATCGCGGGAGGAAAACCCTGATCGCCGTAGGCGAGTTCCGGCGGGATGTAGATAATGTATTTTGACCCTTTATTCATAAGGCATATCCCCTCGCTAAGCCCCGGAATTATACCGTTAAGACCAAAGGTTACAGGGTTTCCGGGTGTTGTCGCGTCGATAATGGTTCCGTCCGCAAGTGTTGCTTTGTAGTAAACTAATGCGGAATCATTAGTTGTGGGATTACTGCCTCTTCCTTTTTTTATAACTTTATACTGCAAGCCGCTTTGGGTACAGATAACTCCCTTTTTCTGCTTGTTTTTTGTTAGAAAATCTTCGGTCTCTTTCATATTTTCGCGCCTTGAAGTTTGCTGCTCTTCCATTTGACGGCGCTGTAACTTTTGTATAAAATCCATCCGTATAGAATCCGTAGCGGAGTCGTTTATTATTGACGGGTGGCCGTTCATTCCATCCGCGACGCCTTTTGAAAACGCGTCAACATGAATATCCGCCGAAAAACCCTCAAGCTGCTCCCCCACATCGCGTCCGATAATGTAGCTAAGGGAGTCGCATCCGTCATTTAACTTTGTACTGTCTGCGGATTGCGCACAGAGAGCCGCCGCGCCGCAGCATAAAGCCGCAATTGCTATTAAACTTTTTACCCGGATCACCTTACACCTCACTTCTTTCATTATGAAAATTGCACAAAAAACGCTCATGTTTATTTCTTTTGCAATATGGAGACCAGTTTTTCAGTTTTTAGTTGTCAGTTTTTAGATATTGATCTTGGCTCAATCATTGCCATAATCTAAATTCATTATAGATGATCAAATCGAACCGGGGAGAGTAGTTTTGGAACACTTTACATTAAAAAGCGGTTATGAAATGCCATGCCTTGGGCTTGGGACTTGGAAATTAAACGGAGCGGAGTGCAGGCGTAATGTTTTAGATGCGATTTCCATGGGGTATACGCATATTGATACCGCTGCCGCTTATGACAATGAGGCGGATGTGGGCGCGGCTCTCAGAGACTCCTTTTGTAGGAGAACCGATCTGTTTATCACCACAAAAATTTGGTATGACCGTCTTTCATATTTTGATGTGGAAAAAGAGTGCTGCAACTCTCTGCAAAAACTGCGCACTGATTATATCGATTTGCTTCTTGTCCACTGGCCCAATAAGAATATTCCAATAATGGAAACACTGCGGGGATTCGCGGCGCTTTACGAAAAGAAACTTGTTAGAAGTTTTGGGGTGAGCAACTTTACTCTGCCTCTGCTTAAAGAAGTGATTGACGCTTCAAATATTCCAATTTGTGTCAATCAGATAGAGTTTCACCCTTTTCTCAATCAATCTAAGATGCTTTCGTATTGTAATCATAATGATATTGTTGTTACTGCTTACGCGCCCATAGCAAGAGGCAAAATATTAAAAGACCCTGTAATGAAACAGATCGCAAAAGAGTGCGGCGCTACAGAAGTCCAGTGCTGTCTCGCGTGGCTTCGGCAAAAGGGGATGGCCGCTATTCCTAAAGCGTCGTCGAAAGCGCATTTAAAAGAAAATTTGGAATCGCTTACTATTGTCTTGTCAAAAGAGCAGATTGCGAAGATAGATTCTCTTCATAGAAATGAGAGGCTTGTGAATCCTGAATGGGCGGAGTTTTAGGGCGTAATCAATTTACGCCGATCATCACAGAAACACGCTCTTTTTTTCCAGCAAGCTGTTGCCTTTTGCAACAGCTGAAAAACATCTATAAACCCGAATTGGAAACTCGGCAGCTAAAAAACTACAACTTACACATGCGCAATTCGTAATTTAACGTATGATGTCATGTCTTAGCGTAAAAGACCTTCAGGTCACGTTTTCCATACAAAAGCAGAAAGCCCGCGCAGTGTCAGGGGTCTCTTTCGATCTTGGTGATACCCGTACTCTCGGTATTGTGGGAGAATCGGGCTGCGGCAAGAGTATTACCGCGTTGTCGATAATGCGCCTAATCCCCTCCCCGCCCGGTAAAATTGAATCCGGTACGATTCATTTTGGGGAAAAAGAGCTTTTGTCGCTATCAGAAAAAGAGATGTGCAAAGTAAGGGGCAAGAGTATCTCTATGATATTTCAGGATCCCATGACTTCGCTTAATCCGGTGTTTACCTGCGGGAATCAAATCGCTGAGGCGCTAAGGCTTCACAAAGGTATAAGAGGTAAAGACGCGGCGGCTCTTGGGATGGAACTGCTTGGCGAGGTTGGCATAACGGAGCATAACCGCGCGTGGTCAAGCTATCCGCATCAGTTAAGCGGCGGTATGCGCCAGCGCATAATGATCGCTATGGCGCTCTCATGCTCACCTAAACTTCTTATCGCCGATGAACCTACAACCGCCCTTGATGTGACTGTTCAGGCGAAACTTTTGGAGCTTCTTAAAAAATTACAGGATTCAAAAAACATGAGCATGATCCTCATCACACATAACTTGGGGATTGTGGCGGATATGGCTCACGATGTTATGGTAATGTACGCGGGCGAAGTAATGGAGAGCGCGCCCTCACAGATACTTTTTGATTCGCCGCTTCATCCATATACAGCTTCACTGTTGAAAACTATCCCGTCAATTGAGAAGCGTGCCGAGCGATTGACGGTTATCCCCGGAAGCGTTCCGACGATTCTTGACATACCGGCGGGATGCCCTTTTCATCCGCGATGTGAGAAGTCAACAAAACGGTGTGAGACAGAGCATCCGGAGCTGCATTGTGTTGATGGCGGTAAACATCATGTGAGGTGTCATCATTATGAGTGAACCTATGCCTGTCTATTTACGAGTTGACACAAGTTATGAGGTATCATCACCATGAATAACGATATCAGCAAGAATAACAATGATGAAATATGTATAGATGTAAGTGATTTGAAGATCCACTTTCCTTCCCGCAGCGGACTTGTGGGCAAAGTGAGCGGATGGACAAAAGCTGTTGACGGAGTCTCATTTGCGGTTAAAAAAGGGGAAGTTTTCGCGATAGTCGGTGAATCCGGATGCGGCAAAACCACTGCGGCTCAGGCGATAATGGGGCTTTTGAGACCAACATCCGGGTCTATCAAAATTTTTATTGATGATTCAAATACTGCCGGTGATCAATCATCTTCAAGATTGACTGATAAAAGTCCAAAAATATGGGAGTATTTAAACGCCGCGCAACGTAAAAATCTGCGTAAAGAGATGCAGATCGTATTTCAAGACCCATACAGCTCCTTAAATCCGCGCATGACAGTCCGCGCTATACTTGAAGAGCCGCTTATAATCCACAAACTCGGTAATCAAAAAGAGCGGGACGCGAGGATTGACGAGCTTTTAGATCAGGTTGGATTATCCAAAAGCTACCTTGACCGCTACCCGCACGAGTTCTCCGGCGGCCAGCGCCAGCGCATAGGCATCGCGCGCAGTCTTGCGACTGCCCCAAAACTGATAGTTGCAGATGAGCCGGTGAGCGCGCTTGACGTATCCATACAGGCGCAGATAATAAATTTATTGCAGGATATGCAGACAAAGTATAATCAAACGCTTCTGTTTATCTCTCATGATCTCGCGGTAGTACGTCACATCGCAAATCGTATAGCTGTAATGTATCAGGGTAAAATTATGGAGATGGGCAGTGATCACCAAATTTTCTCTTCGACCTTGCATCCGTATACGGAACTGCTTTTGAAAAGCGTTCCAAAGATTAACAAATCAAAAACTAATGAAAAAATATCCGCTGGTAAAGAAGAGATCGCCGTTAATAAAACTTCTGATGATAAATCCAAAAACGAAAGTACCGAACCTCTCAACAGTCAATACAATGGATGCAGCTTCTACCCCCGCTGCCCTGTACGCGCTGAACAATGCCGAAATGAATCACCGCAGTTAAAAGATTTTGGGGACGGACATCTTTGCGCATGCTTTGCCACCTCCCTACCCTAACCTCAACCGATTCGCCTTTGTGGTAAACCGCGTTGGCCACAAAGTGAGAAACTGATATTTTACTTACTCCGAGAGTTCGTACTCCCCTTTTCCTTTGAACACAATAGCTGCGAAACGGATGTCTGATTCTTGCCCCTAAGTGTAGACAATGTGTTAAGCCTTATTGTACAATTTATAAATTCATTGTTTAATGACAGGGGGTTAAAGTAATGGGTAAGAAAGCAGTAAGGCGTGAGTACAGCAAG
>WRCH01000151.1 GCA_009784115.1 Chitinispirillia bacterium | reverse complement strand
TACTTTTTCTCATGGGGGCGTTTCACCTTTTATTGTTGTAAAACATGTGGTAGTGTAATACAAACAATATAGATGTTGCGACCCCTTTTTTAATATGTTAAATTAACCGGACACTACTGATTTTAGATATGGAGACCAAAATGCCGTCTTAACTGTGTACACGCGAAGGGGTAAACATCACCGACAATTATCACGCTTAAAGCGAGCAAATTGTTTGATCAGTGGTGCCTGAAAACGGAAAAATCGTTGTCGCTGTTACGATTTGTAAAATCTTATGAAGTGGGGAGAACTTGCAATGTCTAAAAACAAAAACAGTATTTCGTCTGTGATTGCAATGCTTACCCCCGGTATTTTAGAACTGCTCATAAAAAACCGCAGCTTGGGGCTACTCGAAGCATCTGATTTACTTTATAATTCGCAGTTGTATAAAATATTGGAAGATGAGAAAACAAAGTTATGGCGGCTTGGTTTTCCTATACTTTATGATATGCTTGAAGAGGAGCTGACAACAGGAAAAATCACGTTTCCGGAGGAACAAATATGAGTATGCTCCCGCCGAAAGGCGAAATTTGGTTTTTGGCGTCGTGTGTTGAATTTTACAAAGACGAAAAAGGTATGAGCGGACAGGAGGCATATAACTATCTGCGGAAAACTAACGCCGTAGATTTTATTATTAATCACTGGGAAGGTTTGCATATAACGAGTCCGCAGTATGTTGTTGACAGTATTGATGAGTTCATATTGAACAAAGATAAGTGATGTTTTACATTAACGCCTAACAATGGTGATATTATACATGGACAAAGCGATAAAGTTTTTGATATACAGCATGCCGCAAAATGATGTAAAAGTCAACGTAGTAGTTAAAGAAGCAAATAATTTAATAACGCAAACCTTCAGTCTTCTCCCAGGCAGAGATAATATCCTCAATAAGCTTATTCTCGTTGATGTCAACTTCACGCCGTTTTGAATCTTCCATAAACCAATCAACAGATTCTTTAATTGTATCAGCAAAACTCTTTTCACATTTAAAACCGGGGACAAACTTTTTAATTTTAGAATTGTCAAATACCCCGGGTTCTCTTTTGTCGCCCATGAGCATACCAAGAGCGTTGGGGTAAACTTTGGCTATGAACTCTGAGGGAATGTGTACGGGATTGATTTTTGAACTGAGAGCCTCGCCAAGTTCTTCGTAAATGCTGTTCCAGCTTAGATTCTCATCGCTTGTTATGTGGAATGCTTCGCCTATAGCGTCCTTATTGCCGATCAGTCCGGCAAATCCTTTCGCAAAATCAGACGACGCCGTAAGCGTCCAGAGCGATTCCCCTTTGTCGTGGATGATAAACGGCTGGCCTGATTTTATCCTTGAAGCGACTGTAAACCCGCAGCCGTTTATGGGGGAGGGGATCCAGGTTTTGCCGAAAGTGTGCGATGGGCGGACGATAGTCACCGGGAAATCATCACTGTGAACCGATTCGAGATACTCTTCGCACGCGATTTTATCCTGCGCGTAAGGCCAGTATGGGTTGCCTCTTGGGGTATCTTCTGTTATTGGGATTTTTTTAGGCGGCTTCTCATAGACAGTTGCGCTTGAGATAAAAATAAACTGTTTTATCCTGCCGCGAAGAGCTTTGTAATTTGCGCGGCAATGCGCGGGTGTAAATGCCATAAAATCTATGGCGATATCAACATCTATATCTTTGAGACTGCGCTCAAGCTCTGCATCATTGAATTTATTCGCTTTTATGTGGTGACATTCTGTCGGTACAGGTCTTGTTCCTGAACTAAGGATAGTGATCTCGTGATCACCCGCAGAGCACAAAAGAGAGGTAACTTCACTTGATATATTGCCTGTACCGCCAATGATTAAAATCCGCATAAGAGCCTCTGATGAAAATGTGTATATGTATGATTATGATAATATAATACAAATTATCACCGCTTTTTTGTATATTATTAAGCTATCAACAAAAAATAATCGAAAGAGAACAATAGAGATGACATTGCAGAAAAAAGTGCGCGTGCGTTTCGCGCCGTCACCAACAGGATATCTTCACATAGGCGGAGCGCGAAGCGCTCTCTTTAACTATCTGTTCGCGCGAAAGCACGGCGGTGATTTTCTCTTGCGTATTGAGGATACCGACCGCAGCCGCTTTGTTGAAGACGCGCTGACTGAGATTTATGACAGCATGCGCTGGCTTGGTCTTGATTGGGATGAGGGGCCTCTAAAAGGCGGGGAGTATGGGCCTTATACGCAATCCGAGCGTCTTCATATTTATAGCAAGTACGCGGAAAAGCTTCTTGAATCAGCTCACGCGTATCGCTGTTTCTGTACATCACAGAGATTAACCGCACTTAGAGAGAGTCAGGAGAAAGCGGGTGGATTAACCGGGTATGACCGTCATTGCCGCGAATTGTCAACACAGCAAATAGAACAAAATCTCAACGATAAAATCCCATTTGTAATCCGTCTCAAAATCCCAGCGGATCGCACAATATCTTTTGAGGATTTAATAAGAGGACATATCGAATACAAAAGCGAAGCTCTTGACGATATTGTTTTGATGAAAGCAGACGGTTTTCCCACATATCACATGGCAAATGTTGTAGACGATCATGAGATGAAAATCACCCACGTTCTGCGGGGAGACGAGTGGATAACATCAACGCCGCGCCATGTTTTACTTTATGAAGCGTTTGGATGGGAAGCGCCCGCGTTTGCTCATTTGCCGGTTATATTGTCACCTGACGGAGGCAAGCTGTCCAAAAGAAAAGGGGCGGCTTCGGTGATGGATTATAAGCGCGGCGGTTTTTTGCCCGATGCCCTGTTTAATTTCTTAGCGTTCCTTGGCTGGAATCCCGGGGACGACAGAGAGAAAATGACTCGCGATGAGCTTATTGCAGCTTTCTCGCTTGAACAGGTATCGCCCAAAGCGGCAGTGCTTGACGAAAAGAAACTTGAGTGGGTGAATGGTCTTTACATGGCGGAAACATCCTCCTTATCGCTCGCAAAAGAAGTTGTCCCGATGTGGAAAGAGAAAGGGTGGGTTAGCGCTGATTTATCCGAGGATGATTCGTACCTGATGAAAGTTGTTGACTTGATGAAAGTGCGCTCAAAACGTATTACAGAGCTTGCGGAAACGGCCATCTATTATTTTGTTGATCCTGCCGAATATGAAGAGAAAGCTGCAAAGAAAAATTTTAACCCGCAAGCCGCAGACCGTCTCTCTTTACTAATGAAAGAACTTGAAGCGGCGGCTGACTTCACTCATCCCAAACTTGACGAACTCTTCCGAATTCTTGCCGAAAGTCAAGGCCTTAAAACCGGTGATTTTATCCACCCTGTCAGGCTTGCGATAAGCGGAGTGAGCTTTGGCCCCGGGCTCTTTGAGCTTATGGAAGTTTTGGGTAAAGATGCAGTTTTGCGCAGAATTACGCGGGCGGTTGAATTTATTAATAATCAGAAATAAATGAGGTCTGATATTTTTTTGTCCTTATTGTCATTGGTGTCCTTCGCATTGATTTATTTTGTATATTGATATAATTGATCTTTCTACGATAAGATACAGGAGAAACTAAATAAAATGGAATCAGCAGAAAATAAAGAGACACCAGTAGTATCTAACTTCATCCGCGACATGATAAAAGAGGAGATAAAAAACGGCCGCTGGGGCGGTAAAGTAGTTACCCGCTTTCCACCCGAACCAAACGGTTATTTACACATCGGTCACGCCAAGGCTATCTGTATAAGTTTTGGGATGGCAAAAGAGTTTAACGGCGAGTGTCATCTGCGTTTTGATGATACCAATCCGTCAAAAGAGGAGAACGAATACATTGAGGCGATAAAGCGCGATGTTAAATGGCTTGGATTTGATTGGGGCAAGCACCTTTATTTCGCGTCTGATTATTTTGGACAGATGCACGAGTGGGCGGTACAGTTGATCAAGGCCGGTAAGGCTTATGTTGATGATCTGACCCCAGAACAGATGCGCGAGTACCGCGGAACGCTTACCGCCCCCGGTAAAGAGAGTCCTTTCAGAAATCGCAGCGTTGAAGAGAATCTTGATCTGTTTGACAGAATGACAAAAGGTGAATTTGCGGACGGCGCACGGGTGCTTAGAGCAAAGATTGACATGTCGCACCCTAACATGAATATGCGCGATCCTGTCATGTACCGCATAATGAGCGCTCATCATCACCGCAGCGGCGACAAATGGAAAGTGTATCCCATGTATGACTGGGCGCATGGGCTTGAAGACTCTATTGAGGGTATCACCAACTCATTGTGTTCGCTTGAGTTTGAGGATCATCGTCCTCTGTATGATTGGTATCTCAATCAATTAGAAGGCGTGCATCATCCTCAGCAAACAGAATTCGCGCGGCTTAATCTTAGTTATACGGTGATGAGTAAACGTAAGTTATTACAGCTTGTACAGGAAAAACATGTAAGCGGCTGGGATGATCCGCGTATGCCTACGCTTTC
>WRCH01000150.1 GCA_009784115.1 Chitinispirillia bacterium | reverse complement strand
GTTGTAAAACATGTGGTAGTGTAATACAAACAATATAGATGTTGCGACCCCTTTTTTAATATGTTAAATTAACCGGACACTACTGATTTCATCTACTAAATATAATATACGAAGCCTCACGCAGTATACTAAATAACGGCATAAATCTACACTGTGCCGCTAAGCGACAGAGCCGGCCCTGCGTGCAGCTGCGTGCGGTGCAGTGTAGATTTACGCCGTGTACCGGTAAAAGGCACTTTGCTTATTATGTTATGCTTGTACTTGTAAGCTCCGGCTGGCAGACAGTAATTTTATTATAATGGTGTGCGGCATAAATTGGCACTGCACCGTACGCAGCTGCACGCAGGGCCGTGAGGCTGCTTAGCGGCACAGTGCCAATTTACGCCGTTAGTCAGTATAATCAGCTCAATATCCAAATATAACTCAGCGAGCGGAAATGTCCGGCAACCGTTTTAGATTAAATTCAGCGAAGAGAGTTTTTCAACTCCTTATATTATGCTGGAGTACACTGTGTGCTTCTGATTTCACATTTATTAACCACAGTCCTGCAATCGCGGTGAATAGCTTTTTAGTGAGCGGTGATACAATTTACGCGGCTTCAAGCGGCGGTCTTCAGATTCATAATGTAAAAAGCGGCTCCGTGGAGCTTATATCTAACTCAAAAATATTTCCCGATCCTCACCTTACAGCGCTGTGCCGGGACGCAAGGGGCAACTTATGGATAGGTTCACAAAAAGGCTATTTGTACAAAAGAACTCCAAGAGGACAATTCCGCGTTTTTTCCAACTACAAACTTGCTGATTGGGGTATTCTTTGTTTGTATACTCACGGTGATTTAATTGTAGTAGGTTCAAACAGGGGAGTGAGCCTTTTTGATCCGCAAAGAGGCATAGCCTTAAGAAACTCCGCAAACATAGCCGATTTTTCCAATCCGCGCGTAAACAGCATTACGGTTTTTAAAGATACCCTGTTTCTTGGATGTGAAGAGGGCGTGGCATTTATTGACAGTTTGGACATCGTGCCATTGCGCCAAAGGAACTTTTACTACTCCGGTATTTGGAAGACTAAGGAGACTGATGAACCGGTGGTATCTTTTATAAACACCGGCAATTCTATTTTGCCTCAAGCAGCGCCCTCCGCCTTATTCCGCGGGAGATTATTTACCGCGATAGACAGCATACGCTATAATGATCAAAACCAAATCGCCTATAGGGGCGTATGGCTTGCTAACAATGGTTCGCCGCAAATAGAGATTACGCATCATGGCAAAGTTACGGAATTGCGTAACGAAGGTGACAGGCGGCTGTGGATAGGTACTGATGACATGTATTATTTCTCATTCAATGGAGACGATGATCCGCAGCAGCATAAAATCGAAGGGCTCTCGCTTCGCAGAGGAACGCGTGTCACGGTAGCTCCAAACGGCAATGTTTGGGTTCTGCCGGTAGTACGTTTTGAGGGTGTGCTTTGCCCGTCATGGCATTATGGAATTTACAGATATGACGGACAGCGCTGGCATAGCTATAATTGTCATTCGCACGGTGAAGCATTCGGTTATATTGGTGATGGTTCAGCTCTTGGCGCAGCAATCGGGCCGGATGGTGCGCTTTGGGCCGGAACATGGGGCGGGAATATAAAACATATAGACCCTGTTAAAAATACGGTTGGTCAATTGTTTGTAGGATTCGGAGACTATCGCGATATACACTATTCTGCTCATGGCGGGTTTACATGGGGTAAAGTTGACGCTTTGGCAAGCGATTCAAGCGGATTTCTTTGGATATCTGTTTTCGACCATAATTTAGGGAGTCTTATCTGCTATAATCCGCGTTTTCATCCCAACTCCGCGGAAACCGATCCGGTTAAAGCGCATTACAGACATTTTTTTACCGAATATCCGCTAAAAACCATGAATATTTCTGAATTGAATGTTGATGCGCAAAACAGAATTTTCGCGTTTGATGAGACGCAGAGCAGGCTTACTGTTTTCAAACACAACGGTAATCCTCTTGCCGACAGCATTGAAGTTATAAGCGATTACCCGCATATAGGCATGGTATCGTCTATAAAAAGCGCTGTTGACGGTACTACTTACATAAGCGCAACAACCGGTTTGCGCAGAATACGGGCGGGGGAGACGAGGCTTGAAACTGTTGACTCAACTCTGTCAAATATTACAAGTATAGCGGTTCAGGGAGAAGTGCTTTGGTTAGGCACCCGCACAAACGGCATATTGCGTTATAATACTGTTGATTCATCAAAGATATGGATAAATGAAGACAACGGCTTGCTCTCAAATGATGTGAGATCTCTTGCGATTGACACCAGACAGGGCCGCCTTTGGATTGTGACGGAGAGCGGAGTCGTGCAGCTTGATGTGGGGCGTGAAAGCAAGATATCATCCTCAGAGCCGGTGTTTGTTTTCCCCAATGTATTTTCGATCAGCAGAAAAAATCAGGGTGTTGATGAAGTAACATTCGCAAGGCTTGAGCCCCGCTCCGTTGTTTCAATCTATGCTGTCAACGGAGTTCTCGTAGATAAAATCAACGCCCAGCGCGACCCTGTTACACCGCATGAATGGAGAGCGCGCTGGAGGCCGAAAAGGTCACTCGCTCCGGGAACATATTTTGCCGTTGTGAAGCCGTCAGGCAAGAGAGTCAAAGTTATTTTAATGCCGTAGTTTTCAGTTCAATAACATAAACCCCGGAGGTATCAAATTCGGGGTTTTTAGTATATTTTATTGAACAGATGTTATACTAAAAGATACTAAAAATTGTCAAAATATACAAGTAATAGTAACATAATAGTATCAAATAATTATGTTACTATTACCTACTTGCGTTTTTGCCTTAGTTCTTCGAGGTGGCATCTATTACAAAGGCTTTCCAAATACAGATGATCGTAGGGTGATAGCCCCTGCGCAATCAACTCCTCAACAGGTGGATTATGGTGTACCATTTGCGCAGGAACGATACGGCCGGCCGCCTTACATCGCAAACAAAGTGGCTCTAACTGCCGATGACTCTTACTTGTTTCTGTCCACTTGCGCGAAGAATAAAATTTCCTTTGTTCATCGGTTTTATTATTATCAAGAGCCCTAAAACCTGGCGCATGAGATGCTTTGTGCTTGGCGCAATACATACCTCCACTCACAAGCTCAGGGCAACCAATGCGCGCGCACGGGCGCAACGCTTTAGTTGGCATTGTTAACTAATGAAAATGACATAGACACGACTCCTCCTTCTAATGCTCCGTTTCCAACATTTTGCGTTGTTATCCCTAACGCTATCGACGCTCCTCCCAAATTTTGCCATTCTGCTATTGGCGCGGAGGCTATATTAACAAGCTCTGGAATATCAAACCTTACTGCCTGTCTAAAAATACTTACATCGACTTCTGTTTGACCCTTAAAAAAGAAATTGGAAGGGAGTAATCCTATTATTAGCTGATAAATACAGCGGGTGTGGCCTGCTTGATAACTCACCTCTGCTGTCATCTGCTGGAGAGTAGTCACTACCTTTTTGTTGACACCATTTATAGTGACTGGCAGTGCGTCAATAATTATGGCCTTTGTGGGTGAAAGTCCGGTGTGGTTTATAAACGGCAACATACCCTTGAGTGTAAACGATGGACTCGCTAAATATTCAATATTTCCCTCAATCCTATTAAAATCACTCGCTTTAATCCCGCCCCCAGGTATCCAGTCAGTTCTTGGTTCTCTCCATGCCATATTTACCCCCCCCATTAAAAGTTTGTGATAAGCAATTCTTGCGCATCTTTATTTTCAGATGCGTGATTTGCGCTGACTTTGTATTAACAATTTGTATATTAAACTTTGAAAAAGTATCCCTAATAAATCGCTCGTCATTTAGACTTATCAAAAATTTACCCTTTATATCACCAAGGAGTTCTGCCATCTTAAAAAAATCTTTGTTGCCAAAATTATGCTTGTAGAACGGCATTTTATAATATGGCGGAAGTGCTCTAACACTTCTGCTTACCTGCCTTTATTTGTCAACTATATAACCACCGCATCTCTTCCGGCCTTTTTGCATCATCAATGTGTATAAATCCATTCCCATACCCAAAACCGGTAAAACCGCACTTTAATGCAAGAGCTTCTATTACAGCGGTTTCTATACGGCTTGACACGCGAATATCAAACGCTGCGCCGCCCCATCCTGAAGATGCACCGACGCGATGTTTAGCAGGTAAATGGATTGAGCCGGTTGAACCGCCAACTGCTCTGTTATGATCAACGCAACGCCCCGCAGAGTTAATAATCATCGGCTTGCCGTATAAAATGCGTAGAGCATACAACCGCTCAATGCTATTATCGTTAGGCATTAAGCCGCAGCCGCACCGACAAATAAGTTCGCGGGTTTTAAAATATTCCCTGATTCGCATTCGCTCACTCCTTAGTTAGGTTGTTTATACACACCCAGTTTTCTCCCTGAGACATTTCCCGCCACAATAATGCTCGCACTCCCCGCGTTCTGCTTTGGACGGCCAAAAACCTACACAGTTGCATCGCTCGTCTTTATTCGGAGCGG
>WRCH01000149.1 GCA_009784115.1 Chitinispirillia bacterium | reverse complement strand
TCGTGAAGCGGGCGGGGTGCTTAATGATAGAGACGGCGGAGCGTTTAACCTGACGTCTACCGGTGTGATCGCGTCAAACGGGCGTTTTCAGGAGGAGCTTGTTTCTATGGTCGGGTGGTCTAAGGCGGTGAATAGATTTAAATAGGGTAGTTAGGAGGCATATTTAGTGAAATACGGATTAAAAGATGAATATACACAAGATTTTTTAAGCATTATCAACAAATTTCATGACGTCGATAAGGTTGTGCTTTTTGGGTCAAGAGCGATGGAAAAGCACAAGAAAACATCAGATGTTGATATTGCGCTGTTTGGGAAGAAAGTTAATGCCGGTCTTGCTTCTGCAATAAAATTTGAGATAGAAGAAGAGACTGTTATTCCTTATTTTTTTGATGTTGTAGCGTATCCGGTTATCCAAAATTCAAAATTTAAAGAACATATAAACACAAAAGGCGTTACCTTGTGGGAACGGAAGAACGAGGTCAAAAATGTCTGACAGTTTACGGTGGAAACAAAGATTTGAAAACTTTGAAAATGCCTATAATGTTTTAGTGCGTATGATGGAAAGAGATAAATTAACGCCTGATGACGAAGCTGTAGAAATGGCGCTTATTCAATCTTTTGAATTTACGTATGAATTGGCATGGAACACAATGAAAGATTATCTTGAGCATGAAGGTTTTGATAATCTTGCAGGAAGCAAACAAGTTATAAGAACCGCTTTTCAGGCGGGGCTTATAGAAGATGCGGAAGGTTGGCTTAACGCGGTTCAGAAAAGAAATATTGCAAGTCATACCTATGATGAAAATGTGCTGTCAGAAGGCGTTATTTTTGTTAGTAATGACTATTTTCCGTTAGTATCGAAGTTGTATAGTGACTTGAAAGCAAAGTTTTAAAATGAAATAAAGATGAATAGTACACAATACTGCTTTTAGCAGATATTATCTTAAATAAATATATGAAACAAAATACACAAAATATCGAAAAATACTGCTTGACAAAGACGAGGGCGTTTATTTCTCTCTCTCTCTCTCTCTCATAATTAGAGAGTTTTCAGACAATAAAAAAACAGTAGTAACAGCATCGAAAAATCTTAATAAAGGCGCATCGTTTTTTCACGCCTCATGTATACCTTTTGTCAATTTTAATATTAATAATAACTATAATTCCATTAACGCAAGGAGGTTTTTGTGATTAGAACTGTTAAGGTGATTATGTTGGCGGTGATGTTTGCCGCAGCGTGGGCGTGGGCGCAGGATGTTATTGTTTGGAACGGAGATGCGCCGGTTTTGACTCCGGGCGCGGAGTATGGCCAGTACTCGGTTAAAATTGAGGCTGGAGCGACCGGAACCTTGAATGTTGATGGCGGATGGCATGTGTCAATAACAAGTGATGAACTTATCGACCTTGCGGACGGTAAAATCGGGATTAATTTTACAATGTTCACTCAATCGTCACCGGCGAGCGTCAATTGGACTGCGCAGGTAACAGGTTCTGCGACAAGCGGCGGCGTCGTAGAAGTGACAAACGCAAGCAGTGCCACTAATAGGTCGTTTAATATTAACAGCGGTTTAATTCAATCGACCGGAGCAGGCGCAACTGCGCTTTTGTCGGCAGTTCCGGTTAACGTTTCCAATGCCGAAGTCAAAGCGACCGGAGACGGCGGCAAGGCGATTTTTGCACAAGTGAATATAAGCGGCACAGTCGCTTCTGTTACGGTGAATTCAGGTACGGTAAGCGCAACAATCGGAAGGGCAATTGATTCCTATGGCGGCGTATTCATGAACGGGGGGACGGTAAGAGTAACGACTGGAACCGCTATCTATATTGGGAGCGGCAATTTACGCCTCAGCGATCAAGCGGCGCTTGTGATTGGTCAAAACCCTGTTCTTAATGCAGAAAACGGATTGTTGAATAGAGCTCCCCAAGCCGGTCATAACGCCGGCTACATCATCTCTTATACTATAGGAGGAGGAACGCACGCAAACGGTTCGACAACCGGATTGCAGACAAGCAGTACGCATGGGGATGTAAAATGGGCAATGGGTCCCGGCGGCGCGGGCGGTATCAGTTACGTCCTGGGAACTAAATTTATTGAGATTACGGGCGTTACCGTAACTATTCCTGAACTTGAGTGGATCGGCAACCCCCCGCCGGCGGTTACTCAGGACTCAAGGGTAAAAATCAACGCCACAGCGGGCGGCAGTGGTTGGCTTAACATTCCTGCCAACGTAACGGTGATTATAGTAAGCGACGGAACTAATGAGATTATAACCGGCGGTGCCATACAAATAAGTCTGGGAGCAAACGCAAGGGTAATTTGGGAGGCGAAAATAGACAGGAGAGCAACGTTCTCCATTCAACCCGGCAGCCGTGTTGATATTGAAGACGGTGCGCAAATCAGGGGTTTGACGATACAAAGCGGCGACGGTACAGTTAACATTAACGGCGGGACTATTTCCGGCAGCGTGGGGACCGGTTGGGGCTATGTAACACTAAACGTAAACGGCGGGGTTATTTCCAGCAGCGCCACTGCAATTACCGGCAGCGGCAACGCTACAATCAATATCAGCGGCGGAACTATCAGCGCCGCACCGGCTGCTTTTAATAGCGGAATTAGTCTCGGCGGCGGCAAACTTAATATGAGCGGCGGCTTAGTGGTTTCAACCCATACTCCGGTTAGTGATAGTGATGGAGAGATAAACCAAACAGGCGGCGCGCTTGTGGGGTATTCTACGTGGGATGGGATGATTGTCCTTGAAGGCGGAAAAAGGGATTTGACTATAACGCCAAGCAACGCGAATGTATATTGGACAAAAACCCCTTCCGCAGGTATAAGATTCGGTGATTTATTTGTGCCCATCCCGGGTGTGACGGTTGCGGATCCGATAGACGTTTCCGATAAAATCGTATTTAACAGCAGCAGCAAAGATTACACAGGCAGACATCTTTGGGTTGAGCCGGCTGCTTTTGATCCTTCATTCTCTGAAGGTCACGATTGGGCTTTAAGTTACACGTATGAGGTTATAGACGAAGCGGGTAACGAGAACGCGTCTGTCACGTGGCGTCCGTGGTCGATGAGCACGCCGGGAATACTGGCGGGTTACTACCCGTTAACCGCGGGTAGGTACAAAGTTACGGTTACTTATGACGACTTACAAGTGACAACGGGCACAAAAGTAGCGACATTTACGATTAATAAACTTGTGGTTCAACTGGAAGACTTCTTCCCTCCAACGGCGACCGAAATCACATACGGTGAAAAAGTAAGCGATTCCGACCTTGAAGACGGTATGACAGGCGGAATCTGGGCGTGGCATAATGACGACAAGGACAAAGTGCCAGGCGCAGGAAATCCCGAATTCAGAGCGGTTTTTACTCCAACCGATAATGATAACTACGATTGGGATGCGATAGGCGACGGAGTGTTCGAGGTAGAGCTGACGGTAAATCCAAAAGAGTTGACGATAACGGGTGTTTCGGCGACAAACCGCGGCTATGAAGCCGGCAACGTAACGGTTGAGCTTACGGGCGGTTCTCTTGTTGGCGTTGTGAGCGGCGATAATGTTGATTTCATCCTCGGAGACGGCACAATGGCTAACGCCGATGCGGGAACGAATAAGGCGGTAACTACAGCCATTGAGCTAATCGGTGCGGCGTCCGGCAACTATACGCTTACGCAGCCTGCGGGTATAACGGTAAATATCGGTACTACCGGTACTACCGCTGTTTTGTCGTCTGACCGTGCAGTTCCTCCCTCTCCCAATTCCCCTGGAGGGGTGCCAAAGGGCGGGGTGGTCTCTACTTTTGCCGGTGAATTCACCGCAGGCCCGAATCCTGTTAACAAACAATTGGGCAGTGTCAATTTCTTCGCAGGGGCGCCCCTCGCGGGTGCCCGTGATATCCGCGGCACATTGACGATTTTTGACGCGTCGGGTAATGTGGTTAACAAAATACGCATTGTCGATGATGGCCGCCGTAGAGACGCAATGCATTGCGTCTCTACAACCGCGAACGATTCCCGCCGCATTGTAGGAACATGGGATTTGACAGACACAAGAGGCCGCCAGGTATCGGCGGGTACATATCTGGTGAGGGGAGCGGTCACCATAGACGGCAAGCGTGAGCGTGTGTCATTGATGGTTGGCGTTCGGTAAGCGGCGTCATTTCTCCATTGTCTGAGTCAGGATGGTCAGGACTTCCTGTAAATCCTGATTCAGACATTTTCCCACTCGTTTAATTTGCTTTTATTATATCCTTCCTATCAGCTATAAGTTATATTTTATATTTAACAGTTAGAGCTATTAATCTATAATGAATAGTTTATAGCTTGACTATCTATAGCAATATGGAATTACTTTACGAAAGGCTTACGGTTATTTCACGGTATGACTGAACGAAATGAACCCTGCCCATGCGGCAGCGGGAAAAAGTATAAAAAGTGCCATCTCTCTATTGATGAACAGAATCGTGCGAAGGGGGCGGCAGCTTTACCAAAGCCTCCCAAACTCAAGAAGGGTTTAATAAAAAGTCCTGAGCAAATTGAGATAATGCGCCGCTGCGGACGCTTTAACGGAGAGCTTCTTGATTATATA
>WRCH01000148.1 GCA_009784115.1 Chitinispirillia bacterium | reverse complement strand
GGGGAAAAAGGGGGGATAATTATTCCAAGCAGGCTGCGATAGATGCGGGACTCGATTGGTGATCTAAGAGCGCTTCGCGCCGGGGTCCATCCCCCTGCGGGGGCAAAAAAACAAAGTCGGCCTACTAAAAACAAAAACCAAAAACAACAACAAATAACTAAAAATAAATTAAAGCATAAATAATAATGCGAAATGCGGTAGATAGATGTTATTTTTATTAGATCTTTTTCTATAGACAGGATTAATCATCTTAAAAATGTTTTATCGTACGATTATCATAAAAATATTAATAATACTGACAGTAACGCTTAACGCGTTTGCAGATTCACTGACTGTTTCAGAAACGCAAACCGCACACGCCTCCCCTGCCGCCGGCGATACTCTTCTGCTCCTTAAGACCATGCGCGGGCCTGTCCACAGACAGTCACTTGCCGACAGCGCGCATCTTTTCAATCCATTGTACGTCAACTCATCAAAGATATTTCGCAGTGACGGCGTAAGCGTTCCTGAGATTATGAGATATAACGCGTTTGGCGTATCAGTTCCGTTTACGCTTTCAAGCAGTTTCAACCGGCTTTTGCCTTATGGCAACACCGCGCCTTTAGGATATTTATCGTCATCGGCTTATCCGTCGCTGCCTTTAAGAACCTCGAGATTTGACGGCAGCGGCCGCCACTTCAGTACATTGAGCAGCGGTTTTGCCAATGGCTTTGCCGCGCAGCTTTTTTATGAGCCGTATCCCCACCGGCTTGCGGTACCGGAAACGGTTATTTTTTGGGAGAACGGTGTTTTTGATCAGAACACTTTTAATTTGCGCTTCAGCCGGCCCATGAGTCCGAATCTAATACTCAGCGCGTTTTCAAATTACCGCTATTTCAGCGGTCAGCGCTTTAGCCATGAGCGCAGCGGAGTTTTGGATTTTTATTACCCCCTTGCGTCCGATACAACAATTTTCATGACAAAAGGGTATAACCCGCTTGTGGACGAGCTCAATATCGGCGGTGCGTTTTTATATATAAATGATGATGAGTCAAAATGGCGCGCCGGATTTTCGTACAGTAATTTCAGTAACGAGTACGCTTTAGACAGCGCGGCGGCGGAAATAGACAGACTCCACTGGGCGCTGCTTGAGCGTAAGATTTATCGGGTCAACGCGGCGCTGCTTGACAAAAGAATCGGTCCCGTAACCGCAAATTTTAAAACTGCCGCCGAAAACGAATCTTACGCGTCATTGTATATACCCGATACCAATTATGCCGCAGGCGAAGCTCAATCGCTGACTCTTATGGGCGGCGCCGATATAGCTATGGATATTGATGAGCGAAACCGCGTTGCCTTTACAATTGAGAGTATGGCTAACAGGCACGAGTTTTTTGACGGCAAAGAAGAGACCTTTATTGAAAATACCCCGCAGTTTGTTTACCGGTTAAAAATACCTTTTTCCGCTTTCAATTCAGAATTTCAGGCAAGCGGCGGAACGATCCTCATCTCCTATGACGATACCACCCGCTTCACTCCAAAATACAAAGCCGCGGCGCAGTTCTCTATAGATAACGCGCGTCTTACTCTATTTGCCAAAGCAGACGGAGTTGTGGTTTATCCCGATTACGATTATATGAGCTTCAGACCCTTTTGTGATGATTACGTGATGTTTGGCGGCGATCTTTTTTTACAGTCGGCTTACGGCGGACTGCTGCTTGGATATCAGTTTGTAGATGGTATAGACCCGTTTACAGTAAGCATGGCGTGGCCTATGGGTAAAGCGCCCTACCCTCAGCCGAGCCACACGTTTATTATTGCCCCCGGTACTTCGCGCGTGAAAGGATTTTCGCTTTTGTCAAGAGCGATGATAAGCGATTCAAAACCATATCTGAAAGCGTCGGGAAATCTCTCATATATCAGACAGCCAAAGGGTATGTTTCATTTTTTTGAAGCGGCGCTTGGAATGGATTACTGGAGCGCGCGCGATCCTGTTTATTTTGCCGGGTTCTGGTGGAGCCATAAACCTGTTTATGATCTTAATCTAAAACTCGCTGCCCACATACGGTCATTTCGGCTTTTTTACAAAATGGACAACATGCTTAATATGGAGCACGCTTATGTACCTGGGTATTTTTCACCGGGACTAACATTTCGCTGGGGAGTCAACTGGTTCATTCAGCGATAATCAATACCCCCGCCCAGCTAAGCGCCCCCCAAGCGACATTATTGCCCCACAGAGGCAAATATTACCCACTAAATCACATCTTTCCCAACTATAAGTGATTGATATCATTACAAATACGCATGTGGCACAGGCTTTGCATATTATGCAGTGCACACGAGAGGAATGTTATGATCAGTGAAAATATCACATCTACGCAAAGCACACAGCGCACACAGGAAGAAGCCTCAAAAAGGGCCTTTGCGGTCGCTCAGGACTTTGAGGCGCTTTTTACCTCAATGATGCTTAAAGCGATGCGCAGAACTGTTCCCGAGGGCGGGCTTATACCTGCCAGCATGGGACAGCAGATATTTACCGAGATGCTTGACGGCGAATATTCCAAGATGATGGCCGGCAAGGGGTCGCTTGGGCTTGCCGAGATGATCTTCAAAGAGATTGAGCGCAGTGAAGGCCGGGCGCTCCCCTCAACAGACGGACTTAATACTCCAATGTGGGCGCTTGAGAGACAGGCAGCGCGAACCGGTACAGCATCACGCGGAATCAGCGAGAGAGACAGCACAAATCTTATTGACAGAGTGAAAAGCAGATGGGAAACGCTTATAGAAGAGGCGAGCGCGCGCCACGGAGTGGATAAGGATCTTGTGACCGCGGTTATAGCGCGCGAATCTGCCGGTAATCCAAACGCGGTCTCTCCCAAGGGCGCAAAAGGACTTATGCAGCTTATGGACGGCACAGCAAGAGAGCTGGGTGTGAGATACTCCTTCTCCCCCGCTGAAAATATCAACGGCGGTGTGAGATATCTCAAAAAAATGCTGGAAATGTTTGACGGAGATGAAAAGCTCGCGCTTGCGGCTTATAACGCGGGCCCCGGCGCGGTGAGAAGACATAACGGCGTCCCTCCTTTCAGAGAGACCATAGAATATATAGAGGCAGTTTCAAGACTTAAAAACAGAGCGGCTTCAAACATAACCGCGCAGGCACAAACAAACGAGGTGGAAGATGGACAAGACAGCGCTCTTTAACGAGCTTATCGAGCTTCTCACGCATGAAAACGATACTCATCAAAATTTGATAACTATCGCGAATGAGATTAACAAAAGCGCACGCGCTAAAAACATTGACGAGCTTCAAAGAAAGTGCAACGCTTATGATGAGCAGATCTGCGTCCTTGAGCGCGCCGAAGACCGCCGCATGGAACTGTGCACACGCATCTCCGACATACTCAACAACGCCGCCCCGTCCGGCCGTCTGCTCTCTCTTATCGAACACTGCGAACCGGCTCAGAAAAAGCGTTTACAGGAGATAAAAGCTGTTCTCACAAACCGTCTTAACGAACTCAAAGCTGTGAACACATCAAACACCGTACTTTTTAAAGAGGCGCTTGGAGATATAAGCGCTTCAGTGGATATGATAAAGGAATCTGCACGTCCAAAGAGCGGATATAGATATAAAGGCGACGTTAAGCCTGTTGGAACTAACTTAACAATGTTTAATCAAGTTATTTAAGGGGTATAGATAATGAGTCTTTTTTCAGTATTGAATGTTGGAGCGCGCGGCCTCCATACCTCGCAGATGGGTATGGATATTACCGGGCAGAACATCACAAACGCGGATGTTGAGGGCTACTCACGCAAGCGTTTAAACCTCACTACCATGTACGCCAGAGACTCCGGTTTCGGCCAGATTGGGCTTGGCTCCGCGATTGTAAACATCGAACGGATGCGCAGCACGTTTCTTGATCAGCAGATCAGACGCCAAAACACAGAGGTCGGCTACTTCTCGGAAGTAACGGCCACGTTTAACAGAATAGAGACTATTCTTTGCGAACCGAGCGATCTTGGCGTTATGCAATACATTGATCAGTTTTTTAACTCATGGCACAACCTGGCCAATAACCCTTCAGACATCGCCGCGCGCACAATGGTTAGAACCGAAGCGCAGACAATGGTTGAGCACTTCAACAGAACCGCAAAAGAGCTTACGGATCTGCGCCAGCAGAAAAATGATGAGATTCCGATGCGGGTCAACAGAATTAATCAGATCTCAATTCAAATTTTAAACCTGAACCATGAGATCGCCTCTGTGGAGATCGGGAACCAAAATGCAAACGACAGCCGCGATAAGCGCGACTTACTGCTCAATGAGCTCTCAAAACTTATTGACATAAGCGTTACAGAGAACAATTTAGGCCAGATCACAGTAACAACCGCTGGAAATGTTCTTGTCGCGCCCCACTACGTTCAGCAGCTTGAGGTATTTACTAAAGAAAAATTTTCCACAGTAACTATGGACAACGGAACCCTCCGCCATATAGAGGTCGCCAAGGATACCGCGGTGCGCTTTTCCGACTCAAAAGCTGAGTATAATCCCCCGGGCGGACATCTGCGCGGACTTATTGACAGCAGAGATATCTATATCCCCGAATATCAAAAGCGCCTTGACGAACTTGCGATTGCGTTTGTAAATACAATAAATGACGCTCACAGAGAGGGCTACACTCTTGACGGTTTTAACGGAATTGATTTCTTCGC
>WRCH01000147.1 GCA_009784115.1 Chitinispirillia bacterium | reverse complement strand
TGAAACTCGAAATGAACCTCGCGCCCTGTAAAAGTCGGGCAGTCTCCAAAGTAAAGCGCGCCCTTTGTTTTTTTACCGTCTATCTCAATCTCCGCCGCGTAAACGCCAACCGGAGGGATTACCTTTTGTGAAGAGGGTTTTTTAAAGTTAAAAGTCGGATATCCTATCTGCGTACCGATTTTCAAGCCTTTTTCGCGCTCAACCGTTATCAGATACGGGTGCCCGAGCATCGCGACAGCATCCTGTACGCATCCCTCATTTATCAGTTTTCTAACCTGCGTGGATGAAATTACCGTCTTATCGAAAGTTTCCAAAACCGCAGTAAACATATTAATATGGTATTTGGCAGCCTCAGAGTGTAGATTTTTCTTTCCAAACGCCCTGTTTTTACCTACCGAGTGTCCTTCGCCCATAACCCAACCGCAGGCGTGCAGTTGTCTAAATAATATTTGCTCTATAAACTCTTCCTGCTCTAAACCGCTGAAATGTTTATCAAAATTTATTCTCAAAAGGTAATCGACGCCAAGATTTTCTATTAACTTGGCCTTTTCATCAAAGGTTGTGAGGAGCATTACAGGAAGCTCAGGGTATAAAACATTTCGCGTGTGAGGATCAAACGTGATAGCAACACTCTTTGCGCCCGCGGCTTTGGCAATCTCCACAGTACGATTTATAAGAATACGGTGGCCTTGATGTACGCCGTCAAAGTTGCCGATCGTTACGACGGTTTTTATGTTTTGCGGTAATGGTTCGTGCTGCGAGATAATCTTCATATATATACCGGTGTATGGCATAAATTGGCACTGCGCCGCACGCAACTGCACGCAGGGCCGTGAGGTTGCCTATCGGCACAGCGCCAATTCAGTATAGATCACACGATTAAATATTGCCTGCGGCTCAATAAACACAGTGCGCCGTATCGTCCGACGACCTCACGCCAAAAATATTCTTTCAAGCGACGATACCGAAACATTGCCTTTTTTGTCAACTGCTTCTATATAATACCGAACGTCTCCAATTCCCGCGGGCATCTCTACCGTGTAGTATTCACCTGTAACCAAAGGTGATGTACGCGAAGGATAAGTTCCGCCAGTCATAGCAATTCGTGTCTCTTTTTTGCCGGATGTTCTCATAACAAGCTCTACCTTTGACAATCCGGAAACGTCATAAATAAAAGTACGCACCGTACCTGTTTTGTTTGCGTCTTTGAGACAGCCCTGACCCCAAGCCTTACCTCCGGGATTCTCAGGCGTTACCCAAGGCGGAAAAATAACAGGCCCGGTTTTATCTTTCCCTTCAGATATTATCTTGTCAAGGCGTCCTTTAATTAACGACATCGCGCTATTGGCCGCTTCTGTGACCTGACTGTCCCATACATCCTGACCCGTCCAGTACCAGTAGCAGCTTGTCTCCGCTGTCAATAGCAGACGGCGCGCTTGATTTATATCATCACCGGTACAACCAGTATCTTCCAATGTGTAAATACAATTTTGAAGAGCCGTGAGCACAGACCATGAGTTAAGGTCAGGTGAATAAGGCTGATCGTACATGCTGAACCATTTAGCAAACTGAGGATCACCGTTATCCGCCCCCGCCCACGAGCCGGGTTCGATATGCACAGCGTTAGCCGGGTTTGGCGGAAAACTGCTGAGATAGTCATCTACCGTACATAGTTCAAAGCGGCTGTCATTTTTCAGCCACTCAACCATCCCGCCGGTGTTGTGACGATAGTATGAATCAGCGCCGCCGCCGTGATTATCGCCGTCTGAGTGGAGCAGAAAAAATGGCGGATGGGTAGGATCATAATCACCGGTTTGCAAGATGTGGTCATAGATTTGGCCGAAGATCGCTTCATATTGTAAAGCGCCGTAGCCGCCTCTTGCGTCTTCGTTTCCGATGTAGCGCTCTGCGGGGATTCCAATTATTGTGTGGATTTTTCCGTCTGCATCTTCATACTTGATATACTCAGGACGTAATAGTGATGGATTAATAGGACTTGGCGCCCAAATGTTTGAAAGGCGCAGCCATCCGTCAACGGCCGCATTTTCCTGCTCTGCCTGATTTGGAGGAAGCATCCCCTCTTCCTTACCCGGATAAGGGTAATCTTTACAAGCTCTGTAACGGTGGACAGAGTCATATATTACCGCCTTTACCCCTGCCTTATTAAGCGCGGGGATCATTCTCACATGAAAAGCAGTTTCGGGCGGAAAAAGCGTGCGCGACGTCTCTACTCCAAAAGCGTCTTTGATGATTTTGCGGTGCATTTCAATCTGTGTAACAATGTCGCGTTCAGGAATAAGAGGCATTAGCGGATGGAAAAAACCGAAATCTGTAAACGCCATTCTCTTTGCGCCGGAATTTGTTGCATACGGCGCCGCTTCTTTAAGTGCGTTTTTCCACGAACTAAACGCGCCGCCGCACATGCCGTTCGCATCGCATCTGTCAAGTTGCTCAATGAGTGATCCGCTCCAGCTCGTAGAGAGTCCACCTTTAGGAAGCGCGCCGTTTTTATACTGATCAACCGCGTCTTTTAAAAACGAAGTATAGTTGCCAGCTCTTGAACCAAAAATTCCATCCTTCTCGCCATCCCAATAATTTGTATCCGCGGCTCTATAATAAGGCTGGTGCATGTGTTTATGGATACCAAAGTAGATTTTTACAGCTTCGCCGTTTTTACCGGCCTTTGGCGCGGATACTTTTTTTGCGGACTTTGGAAAGTTAATCTTCACTTCGCCAAATGACTTAACCCAATCCCCGCCGCCGCTATTCTGCCACTCTGCTTTTTTACACCCTTCAATTTGCACCTGAAAATTACCGGCCGGCAGTTTATTTTCGAGAACTAAAACAGAGTATTGTCCAACACTTTTCATTACAACCGCATCACCGCTAAAAATATGCTCACGCCCATTCTCGCGGATTATAACCTGCGGAAACGGTATTACCCCGTCTGCTTCAAACTTAATCTCAAACGGCTTATTGCGGTTAGACTTTTCGTCAACAAAAACTTCTGACGGAATCGTTATTGACGAAATGCTGTTAAATACTTTTTTTTCTGTCTTGCTCATTTTTGTCTGCCTCTCGAAATGCAATAGTTTTTATGTAAACAATTTCAATAAATAAAATAGTATTTTACGGCATATAACGCCAATGCGCTACTCATTATCCTCAATTTCAACATGAGGATTCACGTGCACCATACAGTGTTTCACCAGCGGAAATTGTTTCTCCACTTCATCGTGAACGTCTTCCGCGATACTGTGTGCTTGCGTCAGTGTTAATTTCCCATACACGGCGATTTCAATATCTACATATATTTTTGAACCGAACATTCGGGTCTTTATCCAGTCTACATCCTCAACACCGGGCTGCGCCCTAACGATGCTCTCAATTTCCATATGTGTCTTTTCATCGCAGGATTTATCTACCATTTTGTCAATCGCGTCTGTAAATACATCATACGCCGCTTTTATAATAAATAGACAGATGATAATGCTCGCTATTGAGTCAAGTATCGGAAATCCCATCATTGCGCCCAAGATCCCGATAAACGCTCCCGCTGTCGCAAGCGCGTCGGAGCGGTGATGCCACGCATCGGCCATGAGCGCGCCGGAGTTGATTTTCTTTGCGGCAGTGCGCGTGTACCAGTACATCCACTCCTTTACCGCGATTGTAGCAAACGCTACCGCAAGCGCGATTGTTCCTCCTGTAAATCCCGGTATCTTATCTTTAAACTCACCGCTTGTTATGCTGCTTATACCGCTCCATCCAATCCCAATACCCGTAAGCCCAAGTATAAGCGCCAAGATTATGGACGCGGTGCATTCAATACGCTCATGTCCGTATTGATGATCTTCATCAGGATTCTTACCTGCCATGTTCACGCCGATTATAACAATAAACGTGGTGAGCAAATCAGAGAGCGTATGCACCGCGCTTGAAATCATAGCGGCAGATTGCGCCAAGATTCCGGCGATAAACTGCAATACCGTAAAAATAAGATTGATGATGATTGTCATTACCGACACACGAGTCGCGATCTTGATATCGGCCCTGCTGTTCTGATTAGTGTTTTCCATACGCCCCTCCCTGCCTGAAAAAGGAAAAAAAATACCCGCGGAACAGTTTACTGTCCCGCGGGTATTTTCCCGCTGCCGCCGTAGCAGCCCGCTCTCCGTCTCCGGCAGCTGTTCAGTTTCCGAGGATTTTAATCAATGTACTAATATATCGAATCACGGCACACGCTTACCAGTATAAGTATAATTTATTGCGATTTTTTTTGCAATGTTTTTGATTTCAGCATCCTATCATAGTTATATCCCCAGCTTTTTCCCACTTCTATTCTGAGAGCGATGGGAGATTGTCGTAGTAGGTGGAGTTCAGGTGACGGGTGAGTATATATTGAGAGATTCAATACTTTGCCGGTAATGCGGCTAAAAACAGTTGCCAGCAATAATCAACAAATATTATTTTCAGAGTATCAAGTTAGGTTTAGAAAACGTCTCTTTCATTTCTCACTTCTCACTTCTCGGTTCTCAAAAAAAGTAACAAGTACAACGGACGAAACGTACAACTATGAAGAAAAGGGGTGAAAATGATAGCCGCAAATCCCAAAAGCAAAGGGGAAGTCATGAGTGAACGCATGATAGTTTCATTTGACTACGCGATAAAATATTTGCTGCGTGACAAAGCCGATTTTGA
>WRCH01000146.1 GCA_009784115.1 Chitinispirillia bacterium | reverse complement strand
GGCGGTAATAATCTTATCGGCTTGTGGATAGAGGGACAGAAGTATCACGGTAATACTCTCTTTAAACAAATAATAGACAAGAGTGATATGCCGATATTCAACGATACTAAAAAATGGTTAGACCGATATTTTGCCGGTGAAAAACCGGCTGTTTCTGAATTGTCAATAGCACCCATAGGGAGTGATTTCCGTCATCGGGTATGGGATATTTTATGTGAAATTCCTTATGGTAAAGTCATTACCTATAAAGAGATCACCGAAAAAATTGCGAAAGATTTGAATAAGCAAAAAATGTCCGCTCAGGCTGTTGGCGGAGCTGTCGGGCATAATCCGGTATCAATTATTATCCCATGTCACAGAGTTGTTGGGACAAACGGCAGTCTCACAGGATTTGCGGGCGGAATTGACAAAAAAATAAAATTACTCGAGATTGAGGGTGTTTGTTTGTCCAAATTTTTTGTTCCGAAAACCGGAACGGCGCTTTAGAAAGACATCTGCATCCGCTTATTATAAAGCGTCTTATGCCCAAAGTAAAGCGAACAGAAAACCGAAAGACAGGTTACCGCACATATAGCAATGATAATTGCTATCTGATACAGAATAGCCGTGGACGGCATAGTGCCGGAAAGAATTTGTCCGGTCATCATGCCCGGCAGTGAAATGATCCCCATGCCTATCATCGAATATAGCGTGGGCAGTAACGCCGTTTCTACTGCTTTGTTAACAAAAGGGATAAGTATTTTTTGAGGGGTTACGCCAATATTCAGAAGTGAATCGATACGATTACGTTCTGCTTTTATATCTCCATTAAATACCCGCAGGCCAAGGCTTACGCCTGTCATGGCATTGCCGATAATCATCCCGCTGATTGGGATAGTGTATTGCGGATTAAACAGGCTCACGCCAACTACTGCCATAATGAAAAAACTTACGATCGAAATTCCTGTCGCGGCTAATGATAATCCCACAATAAATTTAAACCTGTTGTTAATTTCTCTGTTGCGTGATAAGGTGATAAATATTGCAAATCCGGTCATCAAAAACAGATAGCCTATTGTAAATGCAGGGTGTGGATTTTGAAAAATATATGTCAATACGAGTCCGGCTAATACAAGCTGTACTGTCATACGAAAACTTGCTATTATTAAAAGTTTTGTCTGACTGATTTTACATTTCTTCATAATGAGAAGTACGATAATCAATAAGAGATAAATAAGCGCGAATTGCCATATATTAAGCGATATTATATTATTCACGTTTGATACCTCCTGCCAAAGTAATGACATTATCCGCATAAGTTTGTGCAAGCGCCATATTGTGTGACACAACGATCAACGTGATATTATTCTCTTTACAAAAGATTTTGATATTTGACATCACGGTATTAGACGTCGTACTGTCAAGCGCGCTTGTAGGTTCATCAAGCAGTAAAACTTTTGGACGCAGCGAAAGACAAATAGAGGTGAACACGCGGTGTCTCTCACCGCCCGACATTGTAGCGCACGGAGCATCTAAAGAAAAATTAGCGGCGCATATCTTCAAATACTTGTTAATCTCATCATCACTTATGGAAGACAAATCGCGATACTTATAAAACTCACTGAAATTTTCCCGAATTGCGGAACTAAAAAGAAAAGTTGTCTGCCCGCAAAATAAAACTTCACGCCGCAGCGCAACCGGTTCATAATCTTCAATTAGTTTACCTGCATACAAAATTTCACCGCAAACATATGAAGCAACATTATTAAGAAGTTTTAAAAGCGTACTTTTACCGCATCCGCTTTCACCGCAAATAAAAGTAACGCCGCCTTGCGGGATTTCAATATCGGGATAACGGATTATATCCTTAAACCAAACATTTTTTAATGAGAATAACGGCGGTATCTTTGTCATCTTTCAAAAATAACTCAATTCACCGTTCAAAGAAAACTGTTTTCAGCCCAATCTCTGATTAAGCGCATTCGGGGTTATTCCAAGAGCTTGGCAAGCCTTTAATTTATCATCAAAAAACGAAAGCGCACGCTCTATATGACGGCGGCCAATTTCGTTGAGATCCCAAATTTCTTCCTTTTGACAACTTACGGAGCCAATAAGCTCCTGCACGTTTTCTCCCTTTAATCCGGGAAAATGATCTATCTCCAAACTTTTGCCTTGAGATAGAATCAGCGCGCGCTCAATTGTGTTTCTCAACTCACGTATGTTGCCTAACCAAGGGTACGCGGTCAGTGCAGATTGTAAAGACTTATCTAAAGGAAAATGGCTATAACTGTACGCTTTCAAAAAATAATCGGTATAACCAAGAATATCAGCATGGCGATCTCTTAACGCAGGCATTTCTATTGGGAAAACGCATATCCTATAATAGAGATCACTCCTGAAACTTCCACGGTTAGACATCTCTTTTAGATCGCGGTTAGTCGCGCAGACCAATCGAAAATCGCTTGAGCGCAGAACATTATCCCCTACTCTGCGAAACTTTTTCTCCTCGATTGTTTTCAAGAGTTCAGCCTGCACCTCCATGTCCATGTCGCCGATTTCATCTAAAAACAGCGTGCCGCCCCGCGCCGCTTCTATGAGACCTGTCCTGTCTTTAATCGCCGAGGTAAAAGAACCTTTCACATGACCGTAAAGCTCACTTCTCAAAAGATCACCCCTCAAAGCACTGCAATTAAGCTCCACAAAGTTTCCCGCGCGAACGCTGCTGTTGTCATGAATCCATTTGGCTAAGACTCCTTTGCCGGTACCGGTTTCGCCTGTGAGAAGCACCACAGCGCTATTTTTGGCGGCAATACCGGCGTAGCTGTAAACGGTTTTTATCTGCGCCGAATCGCCAAAATAGGGTTTGCCGGGATTCATTTGAAGCCGTCTTACGGTTGTATCTTTTTTGCGCAGCGCTACAAGCTCTAAATCTCTCTGAATGAACAGTTTAAGCCCCTCTACACCCTGCGACTTTGTTATAAAATTCTCAGCGCCCGATTTCATCGCGTGCACCGCTGCGGCTACGTCCGATATGTCTGAAATTACTATAACGGCGCACTCTTTTTGCCTTGAGCGGATATCTCTAATAAGATTAATAGATTCGCCGCTTGCGATCTTCACATCCAAAAATACCGCGTCAAAAGAGTGTACGTTCAAAAGCGTATTTACCTCATCAACAGAAACCGCGCTGAAAACATCGTACCCGCGGTCAGAAAGATGACGCGCAACTTTAATTTGGACAGCTTGTTCGTTATCGGCTAAAAGAACTTTTAATCTCATCTATATTTACCTTTGTTTTTGCGTTTTAAGTGATTAAATGATAATTAAGCATATTTGCGCTTAAACTGCTTTCTGCTGTAATATCATCCGCAAAAACAGTACCTATAAATAGAGATCATTTTCGTGAGGTCACGAAAATGATCGCATCTGTAAAGGAAGCAAACCCAATGAAAATGATTTAGTAAAGAACGAGGATCATTTGCGCGGACTCACGAAAATGATCGCATCTGTAAAGAAAGCAAACCCGATGAAAATGATTTAGTAAAGAACGAGGATCATTTGCGCGGGCTCACGAAAATGATCGTATCTGTAAAGGAAACAAATCCGATGAAAATGATTTAGCAAAGAACGAGGATCATTTGCGCGGACTCACGAAAATGATCGCATCTGTAAAGGAAGCAAACCCGACGAAAATGATTTAGTAAAGAACAAGGATCATTTGCGCGGGCTCACGAAAATGATCGTATCTGTAAAGGAAACAATTATTTTACCGTATATTTCTCAAAACCATTAGCATGATGTATATTAGATGTTCTCGCTATAATGTGTTTCCGGCAGTATTTTTCAAGCTATAATCTCTTTTTTAATTCTGAGCAGTAAATTGAATATGTCGCTTAATCTCTTTTGTAAGCAGCAGCGATTGACGACAGTAAAACAACAAATTAAAAACTAAAGGATAAGCAATGGACAAACAGCGCATTATACTTTATCAATCTCATTTCGATGATATCGCTCATTTTATCAGTAGCGACGATGGTAACGGGCAAGTCGAAATTTGGTTTGCACGTGAACTTCAAGAGTTGTTAGGTTACGCTCGTTGGGAGAATTTTATTGTTGCTATAAATCGAGCGATAGACTCTTGTAAAACACAAAATATAAATGTAGACGATCATTTTCGTGAGGTCACGAAAATGATCGAATTGGGTAAAGGAGGCAAACGTAATGTCAATGATTTTATGCTCACTCGTTATGCCTGTTATATAGTTGCACAAAACGGCGATCCCAAAAAAGAAGAGATCGCTTTTGCACAAAGTTATTTCGCCATTCAAACACGTAAAACCGAACTTATTGAGGAACGCATCAAACTGCTGACCCGCTTAGAGACAAGAGAAAAACTGCGAACATCAGAAAAACAACTCTCCCAAAATATTTATGAACGCGGTGTCGATGATAAAGGCTTCGGGCGTATTCGTTCAAAAGGAGATACAATACTATTCGGCGGATATACCACGGAAGATATGAAAAAACGTTTTGATATCAAGTCAAGCAGACCATTGGCTGACTTCTTACCTACATTGACCATTGCCGCCAAAAATCTCGCAACAGAAATGACCAACTACAATGTCGATGAAAAAAACTTATTCGGCGAACGGCCCATTGCGCATGAACACGTACAAAATAACAAAACCGTCCGGGAAATGCTGGGAAAACGGGGAATAAAACCTGAAGAACTCCCACCAGAAGAAGATATTAAAAAATTAAAACGGCATGTCGCAAATGATGAAAAATC
>WRCH01000145.1 GCA_009784115.1 Chitinispirillia bacterium | reverse complement strand
ACATCCCTAATATCCCTCTTAGCCCCACCGTGTTTATCGCGGCGAAGCCAAAGGGGCGTAATCATTACCCCACGGCAGCGCCGTGGGCTCCGACATGCGCCTACCTCACACCAACCATCACCGACACACGCTCACGCTTACCATCAGACGTGGTAATCACTCCCCTAACCAAATACGTACCATCTGACACCGGACGGCCTCTGCGGTCTGTCAAATCCCACGATCCGATTATCCGACGGGGTTCGGCGGATCCTGCCGTCATTGTAGAGACGCAATGCATTGCGTCTCTACGGTTGATATCATCATTGATACGGATTTTGTTGACCACATTACCGGACGCGTCGTAAATTGTCAATGCGCCGCGAATGGATGGGGTATTGCGGGCACCCGCGAGAGGCGCCCCTACGAAGAAATTTACTGCGCCGAATTGTTTACTGACGGGATTGGGGCCTGCTGTGAATTCAGCATTCAACAGTACCGCTGATTGATCAACAAGCGAATCTTTAACAACAGGCGGTCTATCAGGAACCACGCGATCATTCTCAAGAACCGAAACCATCCCAAACGGCATTGCCATTGTCTGAGGCGCCCAACCCCTTAGCGCGCTGTAGTTTATTGTCAGCATACTACCCGTACCCATCTCCTCCGTAAAATTCGTACCGGGAAAACCACACCCCATCACTACCATCACCGAATGCGCGTCGCCGCCCGGGAAAATACAGCCGGTGTTCGTAACAGTACCGCGAACAACACTCGGTGAAAATATAAACCCCATACTGGTGAACCAGTTAGCCGTCACAATTTGATCAAAAGTTAACTCCGTTGCGTAAATCGAACCGCCCGCTGCCCTGTACGCACCGCCTACAACCCGCGGAGACGTTACTATATTGGCCCCCTCCTGAATTCGCAGACGCGCTGTATCAGACGCGTATAAATCACCACTGAAATTTATGGGAGCGGAAGCGGCGGCGGCGTTACGATTATGCCCCAATGGAGCGGCAGGAGCAGCGCCAAGATTTATAGACGCTCTCAGTTCAAACTCCGCACCACCCTGCGCGTTTGCGTCTGACACAACTATAAAATGCGCCGTGCCTGTAGATGGGTCAGTCTGCACAGTAGGCGCAGACATGATGTAACCAAGATCAGTATTGCTTGACTCAAGCGAAACGTCTACCTCCGTATTAATCGGATTATCGAAACGATCGCGCACCTGAACCTCTACCGAATACCATCCATTCAAAACAGGCAGACTCGCGCCGGTTGACAATTGGCTGATTGACGGCGGGGAGAGGAAAACTACCTGCGCGGGAGCTTCCGGGGTAATTGGTTCGGGCAGAACCTTGAGGCGAAGAGCGCCGAGGAACGCGCGGCGTTCAACAGACCAGCGGATGCAGTCGCCTTGTACAAAACGATTCTGCCAAGAAATACACGCGCCCCATTCATCCCGAGACACGCATTCTCGTTCCCAATAACTAGACCGTAAGACACATACATTTTCCTCCTCAGAACTACAACTCCATGCGCCTGCAACCGATATCACCTCATCACCAGCTTTTGTAAAGTATACCGTATATGTTTTGGTAATTACACCGTCATCCCACAATTCACGTTCAAGAGAATTATCCGGCTGAGGCGTTATTGACCGCCACATACGGGCCGTAGGGTCAGACAACAGACGATAGCCTACGTCAAGCGTACTGCCGTCAAGAGAAGCTGTAGAATTCGCTATGATGCTGATAGTCACAGGCTCGCCGGCGATCACAACAGGAATACCGTTCTCAATTGTTGCGCCGTCAACAATAACGATATCGAAACGATTTTTGTCCAAGTTGCGGAATGGCAAAAAACCTACGTCGGTGGTTACGCGCTGACCTATTGCGTTTGTTCCCTCTGCTACCATTTCGAAAAAACCGTATTCTACTATGTCGGCCAGTTCTTCGGGGAGAGTGAAGTTTACGTAGTTGGAACCGAGATTTAAGGTTATTCCGGCGGTATTGATTTCGTGAATTGATTCGGCGGGAATTATGTAACCGGGGGTAGGATGATTACCAGTACCATCAGGAAGCGGAGCAATCCAACGAAGATACTTTATTGTCAGGTTATTTAGAGACCCTATCTCCTGTGTGATATAAATACTGGCCGAAGCCGTGGTTCCGTCTATCTTAACAATGTCAAACGGTTTAATTCTCGCACGCGACGTTTGTGTTCGGCTGTCAACCGGACGCTTGCCGCTAAATGGAATTGCGCCGAGATCTGCGATCGTTCCGTCTTCGTTGATTATTCCGCTTGCCGGCCATCCTGCGTTTCTTATAAAATCCTTAACTTGCTGATGATCCCAGTCGGGAACTAAAAAGTTTGTGTCTGCGGGGTTAGTAGATTTAAACAAGTTAGGCAGTGTCACAGATCCACCCCCATCAAAGAATGTTCCGCCAGCCATTTCAAGCCAACGAATATTAGCGTCAGGCGGAATGATGATTGTAGTATTATGAGACGAACCACCGCTAAAGCGAGCGCCGGGCAGTACTATGTCAATTGACTGATTCTGGGAGCCGCCAAAATTCGGACATACTTGGATACTCATATTCGTACGCGCTACTCCACCTAACAACATGGACTGAACATTATTCGCAAACTTTTGGTATTCTTCATATCCGGGACAAACCGGTGCCCAAGAATTCGTAAAATCTGTAATACCCTGAATCCGCGCCGCAAATACAGAATGTTTCATACGATGCGGGAAAAAACCATCCATATCGTATCCTGTTGTGTTATTAAAAATCGTTCTGCCAAAAATATTGTTAAAAACCAAATGCTGAAAGCCGACCTGCCAGGGGCCGATAAAATTCAGGTTATTGTTGAAAAAAGTATTATTGTAAATAGCAGCCGGCGAAAGATAATTATCCTTGAACATTATCGCACAGGCTGTCTTAGCCACTGTACTGCCGGGAATAGACGCCGGAACCGCAGCTTTGTGAAAGTTGTTATAGATAAGATTATAACGAACAGTAGAACCAAGATCCCACGAAGATTCAAAAAATAGGCCAACAGCGTTGTCATTTATTTTGTTATACTCAATCAGATGATTACCTGTTTTGCCAAAATCGGAGAGCGGGATAACATAATCATGATCATCAGGATTGGGGTTTCCAAAGACACCGCCGGTATTTCTGTCTTTGATATAAATACCGAAATAGGCATTTCGAAGTTGACAATCTCTAATCTGTACATTACCTGAATTTACAACCACAACTGCCGCATTGCCGTGAAATAAATCTCCGCTGCCTCCCGAATAAATAGCCGCCGCTCCAAACGGCGCACTGCGAACACCGTCAACAATTATGCCCTCAATGGTAATCCCGGAAGTGGACAAAATACGCAGCGCGGCGCAGGTCTGCCAATTACCTACAGTACCCGGACCATCGCCAAGTATTTGAGCCTCATCTTGATCTAAAGGACTTCTATTCAACGTATCCAACCATCTGATAGCAGGCCGTCCCGTAACCCCCGGCGCAGGAACATACCGTATAGTTATACCATGCTTCCCGCCTACAACGCCAGCTCCCCACGGATGCACCGTTGTCCAAAATTTATCTTCACTGTTTGCAGTCCTATTTTCTCTCCCGTCAATCGTCACTTGCTCCTCATAAACCGCCTCATCCAAAATCTCAATAATCTGCCCCGGCAGCGCGGCATTAACCGCAGCCTGTACGGTGGTAAACATCCCCCCGCCGCTTTTTGACACAGTAATATTAGTTCCGGGTGCGGGAACCTTTTGAGCGAACGCAGACTGCACAAATACGCTTAAAGCGATTAACATCATAAATCTTAATCTTTTTGCTGTCATAGATCAACAAGCTCCTTATTGGTTTATATGTATGCCGCTGACTTTAGCGAGTATAATAGTTTCGGTATTGCTGACAATATTTTCCAACCGAAGAACAGAGCCGTTTATCCTGTAGCTGTATGTAGCCCCCAAAACGATTCCGTTTACAGACCACTTGCCATTAAACGTAACGCTCCACGCATCGTTTATTTTTTCGATATAATCAAAACTGCCGTCTTCATAAAAGACAAACCCGCGGCTCTCAGTTCCAACTTCCACCCATGCTTCACCCTGCCCAAGTATCAGGGGGTGTTTATCAACGAACCGGTTAAGAAAATTTTCGGCGCGCGGGTCGGTTTGTGTTCCGGCGGTGTTGTCGGAGCAGCCAAAGACAAAAAGGACACCAAGGACGATAATGATTGTGTTGATTGTAAATTTTACTGTTGTTTTCATGTTTTTTCTCTTCTGTTAGCTCCCCATTGTCCGAATCAGGATTTGCAGGATTTTGGGATTAACAGGATTTAAAATCAGGATTGTTTCTTAATCGTGTTTTAATCCTTTAATCTTGACCATCCTGATTCAGACAATGTTTTGACGTTAATCCTGTAAATCAACAACCGGACAATTGCGTTAAAACCTATACCCAACACCAACCCTTATCATCACCCCTGCACCACTCTTAGACTCCGCATTAACCCCATCATTTTTCTCTAATTTCGCCATATCATCCTCAAACATATTCGCGCCTCTTAATCCGTACAGCGCTTCTGTGCGGATGTAAATATTGTCATTCAAACTATAATCAACTCCGCCGCCGAATTTGACCCATGCCGCGCTTAAGGCGCTTGCTTCGGGACGGGTGCCTTCGCCATCGAATGCGTATGTGCTTCCGTCAGCGTTTTCGATTTTGCCGGTGATAGACATTTCGTAATCAAATCCAATCAACGGGAATAATGATATTTTTTCTGATGATCCTAATGTAAACGGATATTTGCCGTATAGTCCGAGGATTATTGATGT
>WRCH01000144.1 GCA_009784115.1 Chitinispirillia bacterium | reverse complement strand
ATCTCGGCGATTTCGGCAAGCTGCGCGGCGTTTATCACCTGTAAAGGTGAGGCGGCGTCGCCGATTCCGGCCATCGCGGGCACAAAGAGCGGCAATAACATCACGGTGATTTTTGGGGGATCGACACCCCGTAGGGGCGCCATTAATGGCGCCCGCGCGGTATCAACAGACGCATGAAACACATACAATCCGGTAACCGTACCAAACCCATTATACCCATCGGCAGCCCACGTAACCGGAATTTGCGCGGACGTTCCATCATCAAGGACGGCGCTAACGTTCCCGGGCAATACGGGGTTAGACGTACGCTGATAGCGGACGTTATCGGCAAGCGGGGCGAACGATGCGACGCTCCCGCCGGTCTGCGCCGCCGCAGCTCCGGCAGTAAAAATCACCATCAACGCCGATATTGTCAAAAAAAATCGCTGCATTATGCCTCTTTAACGCCAATTATTACAACTTGTTGTAATAATCCTCTAAAACACAACAAGCGAATAGATCCCAACCCGCAGCTGTACCTACCCGCTCCTTAATATTATCGACCGTTTACACATGCACCTGTATTAAATATACAATTTTTTGGGGAATTTTTCAATAAACTTTATGAAACTATTACTTCAGCAGTTAAATGCCGAAGCGTCTCTTACAGCCGCGATTACCAAATAAGAACCGTTACCTGCAGAACGCCCCTGTCTGTTGATGAGATTCCACGTGACCTGTTGACCGCTTCTCACACTCTTTGACCTGAATACGGCTTTGCCGAGATTGTCGTAAACGACTATCGCCGCGTTTGCTCTGCCCGGGGTAGTTACAGAGAATTCGGCCTTTTTTGTGACGATTCTTTGTAAGAGAATAAAAATTAGCCAACACGCGGATGCATATAACAAAATTAACCGGCACGAGGAACAACCCAAAAGTAAACCGGAAGACTCCTGCCGCGCCTTTTCCCGCGCAGGAAAACTCAATACTATCGACGTCCCTTTCCCCTCCCCGCTTAGCGCGGTTACCGTGCCTCCGCGTGCGGCGAAGTGCAGACGCGGACCGTGTACCAGTATAATTACTGACTAAATCTCGGAGAAAACTTCCTGTTAGCTCCGCGATTCTGAACAGCCTGAGCGGAAGATTCGCCGGTGTCAAACTCGGGATACCGCTCAAGAAGATTCTGCAATTCAGCTCTTATAAAATTTATGTTTGGATCGCGCCTTGGGTTCAGGTCAAAGTAACGGTTAAACCATACGATGGTGGATTCCGGTATCTCTTTATAATAGCGGTAAAAATAACCGAGATTTTTCGCTGTTTTGGGGTTATTTTTGTCAAGCTCCCACGCCTTGTAAAGCTTCTGCTGCGCAAGCTCTAAACGCTGTGATTCCGCATAGACAAATCCAAGTGCGATAAATGTTTCCACGTCGGTATCATCAAGCTCAATGGCGGATTTGAGGATCCTTTCAGCTTCGCCGAAGCGGCCCTGCTCTCTGTATAGATTTCCAAGCACTTGCCTTATTTCAGGGTTATCGGGGGATTTTTCTATCGCTTCAATAAAACATTTTTCCGCCTCTTCCGCCAACGGATGCGAGATCCAGTTTTTGGGATTAACTCCGTAGCTCCCCCATTTTTCTTCTTTTAACTGCTCAATGAGAACCGCGAACAATATTTTACCGCGCAAAAGAAGCGTTTCACTGGTATTTTTTTGATTGCCGGAAGCTTTTGCTTTGTTTAGCGCGGCCATAGCCTGATGCGGACGCCCCTTATTTAAAAGCCGCTCGGAGCTTCTTACCGAGGGGGTAAAATTGTACTCAATATAACGAAGAGCAATAACAGAAGCGAAAACAAGCGCGGAGAAAAGAATACCGCTTAGCAGGATAGCGGTAAACGATAATCCCTTTTTTTTAGGTTTTTGCTTTGCGTTATAAACTATCATTCTTCATCTTTTTCCAAAACGATGAAATTGTCTAACTTTTGAAAAGATACCTTGTAACTGCTCTTCGAGCTTATTCCCTCAAGCTCATTATCCGAGCAGATGTAACACGCTCCCTTATCCTGCGATCTGCCGTAAACAGTACCGTCCTTAAGCTCAATCTCTGCGCTAAAATAGAGACGCCCGTCTATCGATTTTATCTTCTGCCTGTCAATTTTCATGCTTCTGAGATTATGAAACTGAAACTCCATGCGCGCTCCGCCGCAGTCAACTTTTATTTTAGGATTCTTTGTAAAGCGCACATGAGTTACATCCGTTGTATACCCTGAAATGTCAGTAACTCTTGTAACTTTCGCTTTAAACACGGCACATCCGAACATTAATAATGCTGCCGCTGCACAAAACAGTGCAATTCTAAAAAAACGTTTCAACCCGTTACCCCCTGTGTCTTCAAAAACTCATCTTTGGAATCGAATATTTTAATAAAATGATGAACGCCTGCCGTCTCCAGTACAATACGCGTACTATTATCCTTTACGATGATAAACATCGAACCGCCCTCCTTCTGAGTATAACAAACCGTATCAATAATAATACCTGCCGTTTCGCTGTCTAAAAATTTTATATTATCAAGCACGAAAACAAAGTAACGGCTCCCCTGCTCTATCAGGGCCGAAATTTCATCATCAACACGTTTCACATAGTTATCATCCTTGACATTGCCGTCAATACATATATATTTGAATTTATCAACACTCATATCATCGCGTTTTCATAATGTATTTATACTATTACTCCGGCAGTTAAATGCCGCAACCACCGGTACAGCGGCCTCACGATGGTTCGTGCAGTTGCGTGCGGCGCAGTGTAAACTCGTGCCGTGTATCAATTTATGTATTGATCTCCCGTTCAAAAAAGAGATGCGCGTATTCAAGCCCATCCTCCATCAAGCTGTCGCGCAGATACCAGCCGCCGCGAACCATTTCGGCGGTAACCTGTTCTATTTCGTCAAATATTTTTTCCGGGCTTCTGTTGAAACCCACCTTTATAATCTTTTCGGAACTCTCTTTCATCTGCTACCAGCTTTCCGAACCATAACCCGGCTGAACAGCGGGTATAAAGTGCATAAGGCGCCTCATGCTCTCGCTAAGCATCACCTTTTCATTTGTTCGTTTGTCATCAGACGCGCCGCGGCTCTGAGCCCGCCATACAACCGCTCTCTCCTTAACACTCCACAGCTCACACTCAATATTAAACCTTTTGTAAACGCTTCTGTTAAGATTGCGCACAGACATACCGCCTCTTAAGCTATACACTAAAAGATAATCCTGTTTAACACTGTTCCATATTGAATCATTGTTTTTAACGGCTATCATCTCCTCTTTGAAAAGCAGATGGTAGAATCTGAAGAGCAATGGTTCGTTATTGGGAAACGCGAAATCGGTTTCAAATTCGTAAGTTGGGACAAGTTTCAGATCGGGACGCGCTCTGTGCAGCATCTCAAACACCTCATCCAACTCATCTTCCTCAAACTGAAGAGGCCCCCTTGGGCCGAGCACGGGAAGCAGAGCGATACTGTGGCCGCTTAGCATTCTTCCTGTAAACATCGGGTCTGTGAAAAGCGTATTTTCGGTATAGACAATCCGAGGCGCGCATCCTGTGACGCCCATAAATATAAATGTTATGGATAGCGCCAAAAGAGGCGCTGTCATACACATTTTTTTATTATTTATGGACATTTTTAGCTTAGATTCCCGTGATGAAAGGATATACTGCGGTATGATCAATCCGCAAATAAATATCTCTATATAATAAAATACACTGATTTTTATGTAAATATCAAATTTGCGGATTAAAATTCTATGCCTTTGCGGGCGCAAACACCGTTATTGTAAAAATGCTTCACCTCCCGCATCTCTGTTACCAAATCAGCAAGATTGATAAGAGTATCACACGCATAGCGTCCTGTAAATACAAGTTCTGTCTCTTGAGGACAGTTTTTTACAAGCTCAAGCACTTTCTCAATGTCAATCAACTTATAATAAAGCGCGGTGCATATCTCATCCGCTACTATCATATCAAATTGACCGCTCTTTATAGCTCGGTCAACCTCTATGACCCCTGTCTGAGCGCACTCGAAATCTTTTTTTGCCGGCGTATTGATAATGTAATCACCGCTGCCGAACTGTTTGAAAACCACACTGTCACCAAGTAATTTAATGGTCTGCGATTCCGTAGTAGAGATGTTTTTCATGAACTGCGCAAAAAACACTTTGAAACCAGCCCCGCAAGCCCGAAGCGTAAGCCCAAGCGCCGCGGTCGTTTTGCCTTTTCCGTTTCCGGAGTAGAGATGAAGCATATTTTTTACTCACAATCGAAAACGTTAACGTAAAACATATATGAGAAACGGACCGCCCAAAAGCGCGCAGATCACACCCACCGGCACCTCCGCGGGAGCTATCACAACGCGGGCAAAGGTATCGCATAGTGATAAGAAAATACCTCCCGCCAAAAAAGAAGCGGGCAAAAGTATCGTATGAGACGCTCCAAAAACACTTCGGCAGAAGTGAGGAACCATCATCCCCACAAAACCTATCGGGCCGCAGACAGAAACTATGCCTCCAACCATTACGGACGCCGCTCCGATAAGTAAATTGCGCGAGAAGCGCACCCTTACGCCGCGGCTTTGAGCGATATCCGCGCCTGTCAAAAAGTGATCTAACGTTGACGTGTTTACAAATGTCAACGTGACGCCAATCACTATAAAAGGAAGCATCAAGAAAAACGGCCCATAGCCAAAAACCTCCACCCCGCCCATAAGCCAGCGCACAATTTGAAATGAGTCGCGCATACTGCTGAGATACTGCGAGAGCATAAGCAGACTTGAGAAAAAGAAGCTCACGGCAATCCCCGCCAAAAGTACGGTATGTGAAGT
>WRCH01000143.1 GCA_009784115.1 Chitinispirillia bacterium | reverse complement strand
TAGATGTAACCGTAGCTCATAGCTATGAGACCAAGGTCTTTTTTGTGTATCGGCTTACCGCCTGCGGCAAACTTCGCGACAGCGCCCATAGGCGTTGACTTTGAAGACTGACCGCCGGTGTTTGAGTAAACCTCTGTGTCAAGCACAAGGAGATTTACGTTGTTGCCTGCGGCGAGCACGTGGTCAAGACCGCCGTAACCGATATCATACGCCCAGCCGTCGCCGCCGATCGCCCATACTGATTTTTTAACCAAGTAGTCGATAACGCTGAGAAGTTCCTTTGCCTGTTCCTTATCGCATTTCGCGAGAACCGCTTTGGCTTTTGCCACAAGTTCGCGTGTTTTGTCAATCAGGGCGGTTGTTGACTGGTCTGATTTAAGGATTTCGCCAAGGATATTTTTAACCTCATCGCCGCAGCAGCCGTCAGCCATGACTTTTTTGGCTACCTCTGTCGCGTATACTTCGAACTTGTCAACTGAGAGACGCATACCGTAAGCGAGCTCCGCGGTATCTTCAAACAGTGAGTTGTTCCATGTCGGGCCGCGTCCGTCATCCCTTGTTGTGTAAGGGGTAGTGGGGAGGTTACCGCTATAGATTGAAGTACAGCCTGTAGCGTTAGCGATGTAGAGCCTGTCGCCGACTAACTGTGTAAGGAGCTTAATGTAAGCTGTCTCACCGCAGCCAAGACACGCGCCGCTGAACTCGAACAGAGGACGTACAAACTGGCTTCCCTTAATTGTATTTACATCGTATTTTGCAGGGTCTGTATCAGGAATGCTAAGGAAAAATTCCCAGTTAGCGGCTTCCTGAGCGCGCAGAGGAGCCTGAGCTTCCATCTTTAATGCGCCTTTTGCTTTTGCCGGACATGTTGCGACACACAGACCGCATCCTGTACAGTCTTCAGGCGCGCACTGGAGTGTGAACTTGAGACCAACGAGATCCTTGCCGGCCTTGTTGATATCCGCTGACTTGAATGCGGCAGGAGCGCTTTTGAGGCTTGCAGCATCGTAGGCTTTAGGCCGCAGACAGCCGTGAGGACAAACAAGTGAGCACTGGTTACACTGAATACACGCTTCCGGGCCCCAAACAGGAATCTCGAGAGCGATGTTGCGCTTCTCAAACTTGGTTGTACCTACAGGCCATGAACCGTCGGCAGGCATGTCTGAAACAGGGATCGTATCGCCTTCCTGTCTCATGATTTTTGCTGTAACGTTCTTTACAAATTCTGTAGCGTTGCCTGAATAGCCTTTTCTCTCCTCAACAGGATTTGTAACTCCGCTGTAGCTTACTTCGTTGATACCGGCGAGAGCCATATCAATCTGCTTGATATTCTTAGCGACGATTTCATCGCCTTTTCTACCGAATGATTCTTTGATTGCGTCTTTGATCGCGCCAATAGCGACTGTGTCGTCAATCACTTTTGAGATCTTAAAGAAAGCTGTCTGCATCACTGTGCTGATATAGGGCATACCAACAGCTTTTGCGATAGAAACGGCGTCGATCACGTAGAATTTGAGCTTCTTGTCAACGATCTGTTTCTGAACGCGGCCTGGGATCTTGCTCCAAACAGTGTCTTTATCAAACTCTGAAGTGAGCAGGAAAGTACCGCCGTCTTCGATGTTCTTCAACATGTCGTACTTTTCAACGAATGTGAAGTTATGACAGGCGATAAACTTCGCTTTTGTAATGAGATAAGGGCTTCTGATAGGTTTCAATCCAAAGCGCAGGTGAGATACCGTTACTGTACCCGCTTTCTTTGAATCATAGACGAAGTATCCCTGAGAATTATTCGGTGTTTTGTCGGCGATAATTGCCATACTGTTCTTGTTGGCGCCTACGGTGCCATCAGACGCCAAACCGTAGAAGAGCGCTCTGTAGACATCATCGCCCTCAATTGTGAAAGCTTTGTCATAAGCAAGAGAGCTGTTTGTAACGTTATCGTTGATACCGATGATGAAGTGATTTTTAGGCTTATCGGCACTGAGATTATCAAACACAGCCTTAACCATAGCGGGTGTGAACTCCGCGCTTCCAAGACCATAACGACCACCGACAACTTTCGGCCACGCCTTAAACGGAGCGGTCTCATTTTCGAGAGCTTCGCCGATAGCCGTGCGTACGTCTTCATAGAGCGGCTCGCCAAGACAGCCGGGCTCTTTTGTTCTGTCAAGAACCGCGATCTTTTTAACTGTTTTGGGAAGCGCCGCGACAAGAGCCGCAGGGTCGATAGGACGATACAGGCGAACTTTGAGTACGCCGGTTTTCTCACCCTTTGCATTGAGGAATGCGGATGTTTCGTGAACCGTATCAGCGCCCGAGCCCATAATTACGATTACTTTTTCTGCATTAGGATCGCCAACGTATTCATAAAGTTTATATTGACGGCCTGTGAGTTTTGCGAACTTGTCCATGTACTTTTGGATGATCGCAGGGCACTTTACATAGTAAGGGTTTCCTGTTTCACGGCCCTGAAAATAAACGTCAGGGTTCTGAGCGGTACCTTTAATATGAGGTTTGTCAGGAGTCATAGCACGGCTGCGGTGAGCGCGTACCATATCCATATCAATCATAGCGCGCATATCGTCAAATGTAAGCTCTTCAATCTTCTGAAGCTCATGCGATGTGCGGAAACCGTCAAAAAAGTGTATAAACGGAATACGCGCCTCAAGAGTAGCCGCGTGAGCAATGATCGCAAAGTCCATAGCTTCCTGAACAGTTGTAGAAGCAAGCAGGCCAAAACCGGTCTGGCGAATCGACATAACGTCGCTGTGGTCGCCGAAAATCGAGAGACCCTGGCACGCGATAGCGCGGGCGGAGACGTGAAAAACCGTAGGCGTAAGCTCACCGGCGATCTTGTACATATTAGGGATCATGAGTAGTAATCCCTGTGACGCTGTAAAAGTAGTAGTGAGTGAACCGGCGCAGAGCGCTCCGTGTACAGCGCCGGCGGCGCCGCCTTCAGACTGAAGCTCAGAGACCGTAGGAACCGTTCCCCAAATATTTACCTCACCTCTTGCCGATTTCTCGTCGGAGATCTCTCCCATACCGGAAGACGGGGTAATAGGGTAAATTGCAATAACTTCGCTTACGGCATGAGCCACGTGAGCGGTGGCTGAGTTACCATCGTGGGCGACCATTTTTCTCGACATATCTGCTCCTCAATGTGGATAAGGTATTTTATTAAAAACTATCGTAAAATTTTTACCTGAATATAGTAAGATAAATCGCGCAAACTAATAATGCAACAACAATGCAATTTTTTTAAGGGACGGGGTTGCTTTTATTTCACTGATTTGCCTAAAAACAAGCAGAGGAAAAAAAGTCAACTCCGTCCCCGATTCAAAGATAAAGTTATTCATGAAGTAACGCTATGTAATTGCATGTAAAACAGTTTGTTGCGCTATTCTTGTTAATACGGGGCTGATAGTAAATTATTAAATTTTTTAAAGTAGAGTGTAGATTTTATTTATTTACCGAAATAGTATACTGAGTCTGAAAAAAAGCTCGAATAGCGGTTTGTTGAAAATCTATTAATACTAATCTATAATAATTTAATTTAAAAATCTATTATTTTACAAATTGTGTAACCGCAGGAAGAATCTGTGAAGAGAGCGGCGGCGCTCTTCGCGTCAGTCGTACTACGGTACTGGGAGATACCGATAAAAAGTGTGTAATATCTATACACGTGTAACCGTGAATCTCACGAGCAGTTTTACAAAACTCAGCTCTGATTAAAGAGAGCGGCATATTTCGTCTGCCGCATTTTAAGAGCTGTAATCTGGTTACCCCTTTGCTGTTGCAAATTGCGTCGAAAAGTTCAGACAAGGGAATCTGATTTGCAATCACTTTCTCCCGCGGCGGTTTTGCTCTGCGCGATTCCATCAAAATTTTTCGTATGTACTCCGGCGTACCGCAGATGCGTTTCTCTTTTGTCAGGTCTTCCGCAGCTTCGATTTCGTTATTACCGCTATTCTTATCGTTATCGCTTTGATCTTGTTTCGGCCCGTAATCATGACCGGGCAGCTGCGAGAGCATTGATTTCCACGCATCGCTGCTCTGTGAAGCCAGTTCAATAAATTGCCGCGTATACTCCTTGCGGGCGGGAGTCTCCGTCTCACCAAATTTACCCAGCGCGTACTCTAAATTCAGCCACAGCGGCTTGCCCGCAGCATGCTCTTTATCGGCAAAGAACGTGTGGCTTGACCAGGGATAGTTAGCGAGTTCCGCGCTGTCGCTCAACATATTTGCGCGTAATGGATTGAGATTGACGTACATTATGAGGTTGCGCAAATACCAGTACTCTTGAGCCACAGCTGAAAAATAACGGTCTCTGAAAACATAGCCCTCACGCTTATGATAGGAATTATAGTATCGCGCGTAAGCGGTGTTTATCCTGCGCATAATAGTTGGCAGCGGAGTGTCAAGCGGGCGCAATATGAGATGATAATGGGTGTCCATTATAGCGTAGCCGTAACATTCGCAATTACTTTCGGGGAGAACTTTGTCTAAAATTCTGAGGAACTGGTTCTTGTCGTCATCGCAGGAGAAAAGCAATTGCCCGTGAAGACCACGTGAGACTACGTGGTGCACCTCGCCGAGAGGGGAGATGCGGGCTTTTCGTGGCATGATTACAAAATAAGTTTTGTTCAAGAATAACGCAAGATATATTTTTTTCTTTTTTGAGTGGGACGGAGTTGCGTTTTTTGCAGAGAAATTTATGCGTCTCCGTCCCGCTAATCAATTAGCGCAACTTTCGCAACTCCGTCCCGGAATTGATTCCCGCTGCCGCATGGACATGGGTCGTTACGCCTGACTTTTGCTGCAAAGACCGGATCAATCGTGAATTTTTCGCGCAGCTCTTTGGGGGTATAACCAAATGGTGGGACTGAAAAAACTTG
>WRCH01000142.1 GCA_009784115.1 Chitinispirillia bacterium | reverse complement strand
TAATATATATCATAACCGTATCACAACACAAGTGCTTTCTTGTAAAAATATCACTTCCTTACGTTGTTATTGAGGATTTAGGACGGTTTACTTAACTTTTAGGAGGAATAAGTGAAAAAGTCGCGTTGCCATTGAGCAAAAGTTAGTGTAGCAGGGGTATCTCATTAATTATATTATCACCGCCGCAATCGACAGGGTGGGGATAATGGAAACCAAAGAGCAGTCTAATATTTCGCTTCAAAAAGAAGACGCCCCTGCCGCGCTGTCTGAAAGCCGCGGTATTGACCATACCAAACTGCCGCTTCTGCACTTTGCCGGGCCTATCTTAATTGAGAATGTACTTCGCGTTGCGCTCAGCGGCGCTGATGTTTTTATGTTGAGTTTTTATTCAGAGGAGGCGGTAGCCGCCACAGGGCTTGTCGGTCAGCTTGTTTTTTTATTAACCCTGCTTTATATGGTGGTGACCTCCGGAGCGAGTATTCTCATATCGCAGTATATTGGGGCGCGTAACGGTAAAGCGGCAAGGGCCTCCGCGCAGGGCAGTATCGTATTGTCAGTTATTTTTGCGGTTGTGTTAAGTACTCTGATGTGCGTACTTGCGGAGCGTATCGTAGGATTTTACAAACTTGACCCTAATGTTCATAAGTTCGCGATGCAATACATGATCATCTTTAGCGCGGGCTCTATCTTCATGGCGCTGAGTATGATTCTTGGGACAATCCTGAGATCTTACGGATACAGCCGCGAGCCTATGATTGTTAACATAATAGCAATGGTTATAAGCGTAATCGGCAATTACATTTTCATTTTCGGCCCGTTTGGGATTCCTGTTTTGGGCGTGCCCGGCGTCGCCTTTTCAACAGTTTTCAGTCAGGCAGTAGCTTGCGTGATCCTGATGATCATGCTGAAAAAACGACGCGATATAAGCTTGCCGATTAAAGGTCTTCTTAAGGTACCAAAAGCTGTGTATCGTAAAATACTGTCGGTCGGCGTGCCTACAGCGGGCGAGAATTTGTCTTATAATTTGGGACAGATAATAATAATGAGAATGGTCTCGTCTCTTGGTACGGAGGCGATGGCGGCTACAGTCTACGCGCTTACGATTTTGCGTTTTGTACACATCTCCTCTATCTCTATAGGCATAGCTACTCAAATAAAGGTTGGATATTTTGTAGGCGCGGGGCTTGCCGGTATCGCTAAGAAAAAGGTGTACCGTTACTTTGCGGCAGGGTTTGTGATATCGCTTGCTTTAGTGATATTTGCCAATCTGCTGCAAGTTCCAATATTAAGGCTCTTCACACAAAACGCGGATGTACTTGAGCTTGTTTTTGGAATATTATTGGTAGCGCTTCTATTAGAACCGGGCAGAAACTTCAACGTGATAATAATCCCTGCGCTTAAGGGGGCGGGAGATGTAAAATTTCCTGTTTACATGGGGATAGTTTTCATGTGGGGCATAGGCGTACTCTTCGCATACATTTTCGGCATAAAATTAGGTTGGGGGCTAATGGGAATCTGGTTTGCACTCTCGCTTGACGAATGGATCAGGGGATTTGTGATGATGGGAAGATGGCACGGAGAGAAGTGGAAGACAAAGGCGCTTGTTGGGTAGTGCTGGATTTCGCAATTTAAGAGCGATTTTAGTAGCAAAATTAAGTGGAAAAATGTATATTTAATTCTCTTGGATATACGTTGAAAAAAGGACAGGCCGTTGTCTCGTGAAAGCTAATAAACAACCCTCAAGCGTAGCCTCTATTTTGATAGATGCCTTTCTCAAGGGGAAGAAATATGCCAAGACCTGTAAAGAGTCCGAAGTGTTTGCAAATTGGGATCGCATCGCCGGAGACCGTATCGCAGGCGTAACAAAATGCGAAAGGGTTGAATCAGGTGTGCTGTATGTAAAGACAAAATCAGCCCCTTGGCGCCAAGAGCTTACGCATCTGAAAGGGCAGTTGAAAGAATCTATTCGGAAAGAGACCGGCTGTAAAAGTATAAAAGATATTTTTTTTTGTTGAGATACTAAATTTAGATATTGCACATTCTCCTCACCCCTTTAGGGGTGAAAGCTCTGTAGCCCCGGGTTTTAACCCGGGGATTTCGGATGACAAAAGGTTCAATATCAATTGTTGGATTGATAATTATCACAAAGGATAGATAGATGAGCGACGAGCAGTTAGATCAACAAGACCATGAGTATACCGCAGACAGTATTAAATCGCTGAAAGGTCTTGAAGCGGTTCGCAAAAGACCGGCAATGTACATCGGCAGCACGGGGTCGCCGGGGCTTCATCACCTTGTATATGAGGTGGTTGACAACTCTATTGACGAGGCGTTAGCCGGGCATTGCACAAGGGTTGAGGTTGTTATCCATGACGACAGCAGCGTTTCGATAAGTGACGATGGCCGCGGGATTCCTGTTGACTACCACGCGGAAGAGAAGATGAGCGCATTGCAATTGGTGCTCACTACGCTTCACGCCGGAGGCAAGTTTGACAACTCTTCATATAAAGTGAGCGGCGGTCTTCACGGCGTGGGCGTCTCTTGTGTAAACGCTCTTTCTATCAGTTTAAAAGCTGAGGTAGCAAAAAACGGTAAACTTTACACAATGGATTTTTGCCGCGGTGAACCGACCACAGAGCTTTTGGAGCATGGCGCAACCGATAAAAAAGGGACCAAGATCACCTTTAAGCCGGATCCTGAAGTATTTGAGACGACAGATTACAGTTTCGATATTCTCTCCAAACGTCTGCGGGAACTTGCGTTTCTTAACAAGGGTATAATAATTACAATTGTTGACGAGCGCGGTGAGGGGAGAAGCCACGAGTTTTGTTATCCGGGCGGGCTCTCATCATTCATCAGTTATCTTGACGAAAACAAAACCTCTCTGCACCCTCAGCCGATCTGCTTCACTCAGATGAAAGATAATGTTGAGGTTGAAGTGGCCATGCAGTACAACGATTCATACAATGAGAACATTTTTTCATTTGCGAATAATATAAATACTGTTGACGGCGGTACCCACCTCTCAGGATTCAAGACTGCGTTAACACGCACCATCAATAATTATATTGAATCCAATAATCTTTTGAAGAACAATAAAGACAAGGTCGAAATAAAAGGTGAGGATTTACGTGAAGGGCTCACCGCTGTTGTTAGTGTGAAATTGCCCAATCCACAGTTTGAAGGTCAGACAAAAGCCAAGCTTGGCAATTCGGAGATGATGGGTATTGTAAACACCTCCGTTGGCGAGATGCTTGCAACTTATTTGGCGGAAAATCCCGCTATCGCAAAGAAAATAGTTGAGAAGTGCGTCAACTCCGCAATCGCGCGCGAAGCGGCGCGGAAAGCGCGTATGCTCGCGAGAAGAAAAACTGTGATGGAGGGCGGCGGTCTTCCCGGCAAGCTTGCCGATTGTCAAGAACGCGATCCCGCGAAATGCGAGATTTTCCTTGTCGAGGGAGACAGTGCGGGGGGAAGCGCCAAGATGGGGCGTGATCGTACTTTTCAGGCGATTCTTCCTCTTAAAGGTAAAATTCTTAACGTAGAAAAAGCAAGAATTGACAAAATAATATCTCACGAGGAAATTCAAGTGATGGTGCAGGCGTTTGGCACCGGATTTGGCTCTACTGAAGAAGATGACGGATTTAATATCGCGAAACTTCGCTACAGTAAAATTATAATAATGACCGACGCAGACGTTGACGGAGCGCATATCCGTACTTTATTGCTGACATTTTTATTCAGGCACATGCCCGGACTCGTAGAAGCCGGTAATGTTTACATCGCTCAGCCGCCTCTTTACAAACTGAAGAGCGGTAAAGAAGAACGCTACGTTTATAGCGATGCCGAGAAAGATACCGTAGTAAAAGAGTGGGCGGAGAAAAAGAACATTGTGATTCAACGCTATAAGGGTCTTGGAGAGATGAACCCCGATCAACTTGCGGAAACCACAATGAATCCGGCAACCCGTACACTGTTACAAGTAAAGCTTGAGGATGTGGTTGAGGCTGATAGAATATTTACGGTGCTGATGGGAGAAGAGGTTGAACCGCGCCGCAAATTTATTGAGGATAACGCGTCGAAAGTTAAGTTTTTGGACGTTTGATTTTGTAAACGATGATTTTTCCAGCGCCCCTTTAGGGGAGCGAAGAGTGTAGCGGTGGGTTTTAACCCATCGCGATTCGTGAGGTTCAGGAGGAGTTTGATGTCAGCAAAAAAAACAATCTTACTTACAAATGACGACGGCTTCCACGCGCCCGGTATAAAAGCGCTTTACGACGTGTTTTCAAAAGAACATAACTTAGTAGTAGTAGCTCCCGAAAAGGAGCAGAGCGGGGTTGGCCATACGTTTACATTTAATAGACCTCTGCATTACCGCGAAGCTATTGCAGCCGACCCGATGCCCGGTTATCTTGTATCAGGTTCACCTGCCGACTGTGTGAAATTTGCGGTGAGTTTTTTACTTCCGGTGAGACCTGATATCATTATTTCAGGAATGAACAATGGGGACAACTCCGGACTTTCCGCGTTTTATTCGGGGACTGTCGCCGCGGTTAGAGAGGGAGCGTTTTGGGGCATACCGGGTTTCGCTTTTTCTGTATGCACTAAAGCGATGCCTTTTGTTAATCAATACGCAGATTTAGCGCTCTCAATAATGAAGAAAATTTTAGAAGCTCCGCATAATCCGATTGACCCCAAAGTTTACTATAATGTCAACTTCCCCGCCTGCGATCCCAAAGAGATGAAAGGGTGCCGCCTTACATGGCAGAGCATGGCATTTTTTGACGATCGCTACGAAAAAATAGAGGTCGAAACTCATCAGACAAAGGAGGGTTATCTTGTCTATGGTGAAAAAAAAGATATAGAAAAATCAAACGCGTATGATTCACGTGCGCTTATGAATAATTATACAACCATTACCCCCCTTACGTTCGATTCCACGGCTCAGGGGGAATTGCCGCATCTGAAATGGATTGAAGAAAATTGTTGAAACTGCCCCCGCCAATTCAATAAAACCTCCCTCAATTATATGTTATTTCCAAAGCTGTCTAACCATGTTTTAAAGCTGCT
>WRCH01000141.1 GCA_009784115.1 Chitinispirillia bacterium | reverse complement strand
TAATAACTTATTGCCTAAGAATGGAAAAAGTAACAAAAAACTTCCGCAATCTGAAATGCCGGCAAATACACTATTCTCATTAGAAAAAGTAAAACCGCTGGCAGACATACAATAATCTGTCGTTTGATTTGAATTTGGATTCCATCTTACGATCTTTTCATTTTTTTCAGCAATCAGCCAAAAATCTTGTCCGTCAAAATCTGCGTGATAACAACGCTGCAATATGGAATTTGTTGCGATAAATTCAACTTCCTGTGTTTCTAAGGTATATCTTATAAGATGTTCGCAGTTCCTCATTAATAAGGTTATTTTGCCGTCTTCAGAACACTCGCTTATGTAGAGCGGGTACTTTACAACTTTTTCCATAGTTAATAGTCCGATTTTATCAAAAAGCATTGTATCATACCGTATGCTGTGATCATTAGTATTAAAAACAACAACCGCTATAGAATAATAACTGAAAAAATATATTTTCTCTTGATATTTTACTGACCAATACAAAGCAAAACCGTTCCCGTTCCAACCAGATGACAATAAATAATTGCTATTAAGAGGTATTTTTACTGTCTCTCCGCCCATATGATTATGAACCATAATATTATCAACACAAAAAGAGAAACAATACACCTCATCCTCAACACAATGAATCTTAATATATCTATGAGTATGTGTACATTTCTTACCCATAAGTTCTGGTATACAACCACTTTGCGCCATCAAACTTACAGTATTATCTTTAAAATTCAACTTAAACAATCCATCCGTAAACAACTCAAATCCCCAAGCTGCGCCATTAACATCTACCGCGAAATCCGCAAACCTGAGCGGCACATCACCCCCTGTCTCTTCGATATTTTGAATAACTACCGGCTTCCCAGTAACCCCATACATCGCTACCAAAGAACTCCAATCCCCATAATACGCATCGCTCCACGCAATCGCCCTATGCAGATCTACCGTATCGTCGTATATACCAAAACCGCCGTGTTTGTATTCCGCTATTATTTGTTCGTATTCGTTTAACAAAAAAGGACGTATCGAACCAAACGTAGCCTCGCTTAACGGATGCGGACGCCACCACAGCACAACATCATTGCATTCTTTGAACTGATTAATCACAAGGCGCAGTTTTTCCAAATATTTCCTGTCACCATTTAAAATCGCGCCGAGACTCGTGTTGTACAGAATTACCTTTTTCCCCTCTATCAATTTCGCCCATGCTTCAGGTACTTTGAAATCTTCACGCTTTGAGTTAATTACCGCGTCAAATTTAGGTGAACCAAGCGCCACAATTTTATCTTCAAACTTGCCATAAGCGCCTTTGCAGTTATGGGTTTTCTCATAATCTTTGAGATGACCAATATAGCTTTGCCGAATCGTTTCAGATTGTACAATTACCTTATGACTGTATAGAACGCCGGCGAGTACGCAGAATTGTTCGCTTGCTGTATCACCTGAAGCCACAAAATACGGGACATAACAGAGCTGTTCAGTAAACTCCCGCAGCCGTTTGCTGTAATAATCCTGATGAACGCTTGTTACATAGTTACCCTCATCATAAGGATTATGGATAAATATGACGTCAGGGCACCGCTCTTCAACATTATAATTCTGCCAATCAACCACAGGCACATAATCGGGATACTGATCGCCCTCATAATGCATTTGTCCAAATGTTCCATCTGGTTTTTTGTCGTAATATGGTATAGGAACAACATACGCATCACAGGCGGGATCATCTTTAGCCGCAAGCCAAATACTCTCAAGCGCGTCCCACATGCTTGCTTTGTAGGGGAAAAATACGACTTCTATTTTGTCAGGTTTTAAATCGTTTTTAACGCTCTCTTCTATTTTTATAATTTGCTTTTGAAGCTTTTTAATCGGCCCGGCGCCGCTCTCCGGTTTGTTCAGCTCTTCGTTTGCGTGATATAAAAGCTCACAGTACTCTTCAAGATATGTAACTGTTTGTGCCTTGTCTAGTTGCCTGAGCGTAGTCGAAAGCGACGTCGTTTCGGCTTCGCTCAACGACCGGCCTTCAAGAGATTCGATAAACTGTCCGATTTGTACAGCGCCATCCTGACAGTCGGCTAATAGATTAGTAACAGCCTGAAATTCTTTTTTTGAGAACAGCTTTTTTAGATTATCTGTTGCTTCTTCTAATGTTTTGAGAAGCTCTAATATCATTTTTTGATGATACTTGCGCATAAATTTTCTATCCAAAAATCTGAAATCTGATTCCGAAATCGCACATCGCACAGGGTTAAAACCCTGTGCTACATTCTTGCACCCCTAAAGGGGTGCGGAAAAAACATGATATGTAAAAAAAGAATCCCACACCCGTATTACATACAACAGTAATATGCCGCAGACTGCGGCTTCGCTCCTTTTCAGGTCTTGGCGTACCGGGTACATTGCGAATTGCAATCTCTTAACGCCGTTTTTGGAGTAACATATATTAATCATCTTCTGTGTAATGTCCTCTTCGGTAAAGCCTCCTGTAAGGCTGCTTATCATACGCAGAATGATGTATTAATCATCCCAATCTCAGCACCCCAACGGGGTGCAATATCTATAACCGTGGGTTTTAACCCACGGATTACACGTAACACGCAACACTGACTACTGACTCGTAACACAAACCGCAAAACGCTGATAATCAAACTGCTGCGGTCAATCACGCTCCACAAGGGGTTAAAACCCCTTGCTACAATCTTTAGCCCCTAAAGGGGCACGGACAAAAACATCTGTCTATTGTCTTCTGCCTTTTTAAACAAATTCCGCGCAGCGTTTGCAGGATACGGAATTTTCACCCCGCACTCGCCGCATTTAAAAATCTGATTCGCTCTTTCCCCCTCGCCTCCGCACACGGAGCAGATTTTTCCCGTGAAGCTGCCGTTTACTTCTGTGATTTTAACGCTGTTCACCGCGCACTTGTCGTCAAGCCGTTTTCTTATGTAACCTACCATCCAGCGCGCGAGTTTCTGCTTTGTCGCCTTTTGCATCCACACGCCAAACTGTTTTGAACGCGCCGGAATTATTATTTCAGAAGGTTTCTCTTTTTCAAGCATTATGTTGAATTGGGTATTGATGTATGATTTAATTTTTTCAAGTTCGCGGGTATTTTGCGATAATGTCTTTTTATCGCCGAGATTATTTACTTTTATTCTTTGAGCCAAAGCGCTGTCGCCCGATTCGATGGATTTTTTATATATTTTGTGATGTTTTGCGCGCTCCCGTATTTTCAGATATATACGCTCCGAACGACTTGACAAAAGCTCGCCGAGTTTTTCTCCGTATTCATTTCCGGTTGAAGAGGTGAACATCGTTACATACCCTAATGATAAAGCAACGGTATTGTTATAATCGGAATGGCTTTTTGGCTTTACGGAAAGCGGAGCGATTATTTCAATTTTATTGCCTGATAGTTTTACAGTAATTTGTTTATTGTAAGCAACATTATCAGTCAACGGAACAAAAACGCGTTTGTTGGATAGCCTTGAAGAAAAATAGATGCCGTTGTTGCCATATCTGTATGCTACATTATTACAGTGAAAGTAATCTGCAACACCTTTGTTTTCAGGCTTTACATGATACTTTCTCACAAGCCTGCATATCAGATTATTAAGCCGTTTGATGTTAAGCTTCTTGCTCACAATAGATTTTGGCAGTTCGTAATCGCGCCTGTTAAGTATGGCCGCAAGCAGTTTATCGCGTTTTAGAATTGAAAAAATGTAATGACGCTCATTATCATTGAGGTTTTCGTTTTGTTTTATCAACGCTATAATTTTAAGCTTTATGTTACTCCATATACTTTTGATATTGCCGAGCGCGTCAAATATCGCGTGTCCGAAGTAATTATAAGGCAAGTTCAGTTCATTTCTGACCCCAGACGCTATCATCTCATTTTGAACGGTATATCCCGGATACAGCTTATCGAGACTGTTAATCCCAGAATACCTGCTGTAGATGTATGCTTTGACTTTAGCGTAGTCTTGGGCAATACCGCGCAGAAATACCATTGTCTCTTCCGATAAAGGTTTGCTGTGCTGGCGGACTGTCTTTATGATTTTTGCCTGTTTCAACATTTCTGCCTTTAAGCCGCTATTATCAAAATGTGTACTTTTTGATAGTAGCCAATGTCAATGTTGTTGTTGACATAAAGTAGGCAGATTTCAGTAAAACATTGTGCTGTTTGTCACTAAACTGTAAAAATCTCCCCAATGGTTGATATTTAAAGCAGATTAATGTTATATTTATTGATGTATTAGCAAACTATCAAAAAGTACACATTTTGACACTTCCTTTAGTCAATCTATACTCTCTCAAACGCCGGTAAAACGTAGATTTCGTCAAACCTGTCTTTTTTAATACGTCCTCAAATGTCACTTCTCCTTGCTCCCACGATCTCACTAAGACGGCAAAGCTATCGGGAGCGGATTTCACAGGCCGCCCGAACCGCACACCGCGCACCTGTGCCGCTTTTATCCCTTCCGCTTGACGTTTTCTAATATTATCGCGCTCGCTGTGAGCGACAAAGGAGAGTACTTGCAGAACCAAATCGGCAATGAACGTACCCATAAGGTCTTTACCGTTTCGGGTATCAAGAAGCGGCATATCAATTACAGCGACGTCAACGTTTTTCTCTTTGGTGAGGATCCGCCATTGATTTTGTATCTCCTCATAGTTACGCCCAAGTCTGTCTATACTCAAGATATAAAGCAGATCGCCTTGCTCCATATTTTTTACAAGCGCGGCGTACCCTGGGCGCAAAAAATCCTTACCGGATATTTTGTCGATATAGATATTCTCAGGCGGGATTTGCTTCTCGTTCATGGCGATAAGCTGCCTGTCCTCGTGTTGATCGGACGCAGAAACTCTTACATAACCATAGATTTGTTTCATTGTACCGCTCCTTTCAAGTATGCTCATATTGTTAATTCATAGAGCGGTAAAAATATGAGATTTTGCAATTTTAAACACAAAGGACGGGAAAAGTAAAATGTTTGACAGGCAGAGGGGGAAAAAGGGGGGATAATTATTCCAAGCAGGCTGCGATAGATGCGGGACTCGATTGGTGATCTAAGAGCGCTTCGCGCCGGGGTCCATCCCCCTGCGGGGGCAAAAAAACAAAGTCGGCCT
>WRCH01000140.1 GCA_009784115.1 Chitinispirillia bacterium | reverse complement strand
CGGTATTGAGATTCTCAAGGTAAGAGAGATTATCGGAGTGATGGCTATTACAAGTCTCCCGCGCACTCCGCCCTTTGTGCGCGGAGTTATAAATTTGCGCGGCAAAGTTATACCGGTCATTGAGCTGCGCAGAAAATTTGAGATGGACGCGGCTGAGGATACCGATCAAACATGTATCATCGTTGTTGACGTGACGATACAGGGCGGAAATATTCAGATCGGTATTTTGGTTGACTCTGTTTCTGAGGTGCTTGATATTCTCGGCGCGGATATCGAAGATGCCCCCGCTTTTGGAACAAACATAGATACGGCGTTTATCCTTGGAATGGCGAAAGCAAAAGGTTCGGTGAAGATTCTGCTCAACATCGAAAAAGTACTTTCGACAACAGAGCTTGAGAATGTGGCGGGAATGGTTTAATAGGGGGGTATATAAAAATTGATAGGTGAGTTTCAGCACTATCTTGAACCCGGGTGCATCTATGTATCGCGGGAAGAGGGAGCGGTACAGACTGTGCTGGGCAGCTGTGTTTCCGTTTGTCTTTGGGACAGCGAGCTTAAGTGCGGCGGGATGAATCACTTTATATATCCGCACACAAGCAATAAGGATCAGGCGACCCCAAAATATGGAAATGTTTCTACAGTTGCGCTAATTAAACTTATGTGCGACGAGGGGTGCGATGTAGCTCATTTAACCGCTCATATTTTGGGCGGCGGGCATCCTGACGGAGCTACCGAGTGTACGGGAAGCCGCAACGTAGACGCGGCGCGGCGGATACTGAAAGAGAAGGGTATAAAGATATTATCTGAGGATGTTGGCGGCAGTGTGGGCCGCAAGGTTGTTTTTGACATTGCGACCGGCCATGTGGCAGTCCTCAAAGTAAATAAGATCAGAAACGAAGACTGGAAGTAGTAGCGCGGTTAACCGCGCCTATCGTACAGGATAAAGCGAAGACCGGAAGTGAGGGCAGGTATTAATTATGGATAAGCGTACATTTGATGCTTTAAGAAAGCTCATATACGACAAAAGCGGTATTACTCTCGGCGAAGGTAAAGAGGCGCTTGTCAGCGCCCGCATCGGTAAGCGTCTGCGCGCGCTGGGGCTTAATACTCCCGAGGAGTATTTGAAATATCTCAACAGCGACGAGTGCGACGACAATGAATTCGTTGAGCTCCTTGATGTGATATCCACAAACGTCACCTCTTTTTTCCGCGAGTCCGCGCATTTTGATTTTATGTCGGACTTTGTGCAGCAGATGGTAAGCGAGGGGAGAAACAAGATTAGAATTTGGTGCGCCGCAAGCTCAAGCGGTGAGGAGCCTTATACGATCGCGATGACGTTTCTTGAAAACGCCGGCGGATTCAGGGGCGACTGCCGGATACTTGCTACAGATATCTCTACAAGAATTCTGCGGCAGGCTAAGGCGGGGGAGTATAATGAGCAGAAAATTCAGGGTGTGCCTCCCGCGCTGAGGGGCCGTTATTTTAATTTAACGGCGGGACCGGGCGGTAAGATTTATAAGGCGAGTCCTGAGATTGCTGATATGATTACTTTCAGCAGGCTGAATCTCTCAAAGCCGCCGTTTCCCATGAAAGGCCCGTTTGATTTGATATTCTGCAGAAACGTAATGATTTACTTTGACAATGCTGTAAGGCAGAAACTGTTAGATCAATTTGAAAGACTGCTTCGGCCCGGCGGTTATCTTATGGTGGGGCATTCGGAGAGTCTTGCGGGGCTGCGCTGCAGCTTGGATACTATAAAGCCGTCTGTGTATCATAAAAAAGCGTAGGGTCATAGGCCCCAACAAAAGAAATTTACATTAATGATAATGAAAAATAAACCCAATGTTACCGTAGGTATATCAGACATGGCTCTTTCAAGTAAGCCTGATGATATTATAATTACCTACTCGCTTGGTTCCTGTCTTGGGGTAACGGTGTTTGACCCGGAGGCGGGCATCGGCGGTATGGTTCACTGCCAGCTCCCCAACTGCACCACCGAAGATAAGGCAAAAGCGATAAGCAATCCATCGATGTTTGTGGATACCGGGGTATCTCTTCTGTTTCAGAAATTTTTTGAATTGGGCGGCAACCGCTCCCGCATGATTGTAAAGGCAGCCGGATGCGCGGCGATACTTGATCAAAACGGTTTCTTTAGAATAGGTGAGCGTAATTTTACTCTTTTCCGTAAACTTTTGTGGAAGAACAATATTCTGCTCAAGGGTTCGGAAACAGGCGGTGATATCTCCCGTACGCTTGTGCTTGAGATGTCTACGGGAAGAACGCTTATACGTTCTAAGGGTGAGGAGCGTGAAATATGATGTTAAATATCGGATCATTCAATACGATTGTAAATTTATATTTGCTTATTATAAAGGCAGGGGGCAGGAGGCATAATAATGGCCTATAATATTCTAATTATCGACGATTCGCCGACAATGCGTACCATACTTGTTAAGACACTTGGTATGGCTGAGATTGAGATCGGCGAGTTGTATGAGGCGGGGAACGGTCAGGAAGCGCTTGACATAATGGATGGCAACTGGATAGATATAGCTTTTGCGGATATCAATATGCCGGTTATGAATGGTATTGAGATGGTCAATAAAATGGCGGAGAACGGACAGATTAAAACCATCCCAGTTGTGGTGATCTCTACGGAAGGGAGCAAGACACGGCTGCAGGGGCTTATGGATAAAGGTGTGAAAGGTTTTTTAAGGAAACCGATTTCACCCGAATTATTCAAATCGGTAGTTGACAAAGTGTTAGCGGAGTGTGTATCAGGCAAGTCGTAAAAACGGACGTTCGGGCCGATTGGCCGTATGCAGGGGCAGACGCCGTCGTCAACCCCAAAAACAGGAGAGGATTTATGGACGCGAATATTTCAGGTGTTCTTGACAATGTGTGTAAATCAGTTCTTGAGGAGCTGGCGTTTCTTTTTTGTGATTCAAACGACGCTACCGGTTTTGACATGGGTCAAATAAAAGACGCGCATCAGGTGTCGATGAATTTTATGGGGCCGACAAACGGCAGGCTTGAGGTTGTTTCGGGGCAGGATTTGTGTCTTATAATTGCCGCAAACATGCTTGGCGTTGAGCCCGAAGAAGACGACGCGGCTACTCACGCGGTAGACGCGCTCAAAGAGGCTTTAAATGTAATATGCGGACGTTTTCTGACAGAGGCTTACGGCGAAGACGCGATCTTTAATCTCAGCGCTCCGGTTCCCGGTTCTGTAGACGAGTTATCTGTATTGCATGAAGACGCCGCTTCCGAAGAGATGCTGTTTTTTGAAGCGGAAGGGCATTGCATGGTTGTTAAATTGACGGTAAAAAAATGAATATGCGATATATGGACGATCGGATGCGATCGCCCGTACGCGCAGGGGCGGCCTTTACGACCGCCCAAAAACAGAGACAGGGCGTGCCTTGTCTATACGTAAAGATTGAGATTAGCCGCATAAATAAAGAGAGGCATTCATGAAGATCAGGGTTTTGATTGTTGATGATTCTGCGGTAGTAAGGCAGATTTTAACGCGTGAGCTTTCAAGAGACAAAAACATCGAGATTGTGGGCACCGCTCCCGATCCTTATGTTGCGCGTGATAAAATTGTAGAGCTTAAGCCCGACGTGCTTACTCTTGACGTCGAAATGCCCCGCATGGACGGAGTTACATTCCTGCGTAAACTTATGAAGCATCACCCGATCCCTGTAATTATCGTCTCATCTCTTACGGCCGCGGGAAGCGAGCTTGCGATGGAGGCTTTACAGTGCGGCGCTATTGATGTTATGTGCAAACCGGGCACCTCCTACAGCGTAGGAGATATGTCTGAGCTCCTTATAGAAAAAATAAAGGCGGCGGCCCTTGTTGACATAAAGAAAAGAGCGGCGGCGGTTAAGGTGAGCACGGAGACACGCCCGCCTGTAAAGCGGTTAGCCATGACCTGTACAACCAATAAAATTATCGCCATAGGCGCGTCTACCGGCGGTACGGAAGCTGTGAGAGAGGTTTTAGAGCAGTTCCCAAGCGGAGCGCCGGGAACTGTTATTGTTCAGCATATGCCTGAGTATTTCACCAAGTCTTTTGCGGACCGTCTCAACAGCATCTGCGAAATAGAGGTGAAGGAAGCGGAAAACGGCGACCGCATAATCCCCGGAAGAGCGCTTATCGCTCCGGGTAATAAGCACATGGTGATGCGGCGCAGCGGCGCTCAGTATCTTGTCGAAATAAAAGACGGTCCGCTTGTGTTCCATCAGCGTCCCGCCGTAGAAGTTTTGTTTAACTCCGTTGCGCAGTACGCCGGAGCTAACGCGGTAGGAATGATTTTAACCGGCATGGGTAAAGACGGCGCGAAAGGTCTTTTAGCGATGAAAGAGGCCGGAGCTTACACGATAGTGCAGGACGAAGCGTCGAGTGTTGTATGGGGGATGCCGGGTGAAGCGTTTAAAGTTGGGGCGCATACTACCGTGCTTCCGCTTAAGAAGATAGCGGCTGAAGCTTTGAAGCACGCTGCTCAGGCGTAGTATATAGTTTTTGCGGTGATATTTCCTTAACCTTGTTTTTAGGAGGGGATGATGGGACGTTTAATTGATTTCAAGCGGTTAGTTGTTGGAGCCGCTTTTGTTTTAGGAGTTTCATTGTCGGTGCAGGGTAACTGTTTGCACGAGGGGAGTTTAGTGTGGTGCCAGTGGGGCGGAGCTAATCCCGGTTGTTTTAGTGTTAATAATTTATATGAACCTAATGTAGGTGCGGATTGTGCGGATTTAGTTGGAAATTGTCTTGAAAACGGATTGGGAATGTTTTCCGGCGTTAATTCAAGTCATTCGAGTATGCTTGGACCCGGCTGGGGTGCCGGGGCGAATTGCGAAATAGCGGGCGGCACGCAGGTGGGCGGTACTCAAGGTACCGGAATGTTTTGTAACTACGGAGCGTGCGTAGGCAGCGCAAGCGGCGGTGACGGCTGCGTAGACGGCGGTTGTTATCCTCAAAAAATAGGTGAGGCGTGTACGGGCGGATCAGTTGTCAGTATATGCCCCTGCGCAAATTTACCCCCTAACGCGGTGGCCGCGAACGCTCCGTGTGACGGCGGCGATACCGGCGGCGGAACAGGTGAATTGTGCAGAGACCCGCAGAACCGTCAATTATACTGTCAGTGGGGTACCGG
>WRCH01000139.1 GCA_009784115.1 Chitinispirillia bacterium | reverse complement strand
GAACCCTCTTCACAGGCGAGAGTCGTAATAAACGAACGCACGGGAACTATTGTGGCGGGCGGTACGGTGCGCATCTCTCAGGTTGCGGTTACTCACGGCGGTATAAAGGTAGAGGTTGTCAATCTGCCGGAAGTTATCCAGCCGCGTCCTTTCAGCCTTGGCCGTACGGAAGTTGTGCCCAATCCCTCTATGGTTGTTGAGGAGAAAGATTCAGAGATGGTGGTACTTGACGGAAACACAACGGTTTCGGAGCTTGCTCAGGCGCTTAATTCCTTGGGAGTTACGCCAAGAGACGTCATCGCGATTTTACAAGCGATAAAAGAGGCGGGAGCGCTGCACGCGAATCTTGTCTTACTGTGATGGATTATTTTCGTAAGGGCGCTGCGTGCAACGCCCTTTACCGCACGCAGCTGCAAGTAGGGCCGTGAGGCTGCTTAGCGGTACAGTGTACTGTTTAATCAGAAATTGGTATAACGATACGGCGTTACGAAGATACTGTGCAATATTGTCTGGGGCATTGGCCGCACAGGGATGGAGACAGGCGCAGGGAGGCGCTGCCAGACATCAATTATAATCAATGATAGATGAGTTTAGTTCAATACCCAATAAAACAGGCGCTGCTAACGGCAACTGCAGGCAGTCCTCTTGGAGTTTTTCCCTCTGCTTCAATCCTCAAATAACATTTTTCAGTTAGCATTTCAGATGGTATTGGCAGATTTACATCATAAGTATCAGGCTCTGATATATGTTTGAGGATGATTTTTTCCTCATTGACACCCGGGATTCCCATAAATACTTTTACTGTATTGATAGTACCGAACTCTTTTGTACTTTTTGCGCAGACGCACAAATTATTTATATTGTCAGCTGATATCGGTTTTAAGCTGATAAGCGATTCTTTGGGAAAACGTGAATCACAGATCGACACAAAAGGCCCGTTTGTCAAAAAAGCCGCACCGTTTTTTATCCCGTCAATTATGTCCTTAGACTCCTTAATGTCCTTTGGATTTCCGTAGACCCCTGTGCGTACAAACCCCATATACCGCTCGGCGCCCTCGTATATTTGCCAAAACGGCTTTCCGACCGCTCTATACCGGTTGAAATCTCCATGCGCGTCGCTTCCCGCAAGTATTGGGAGCCTGTATCCCTTTTGTAACATGGTTATCCAAAGATTTTTGCCCCGTTTCCACGATTCAAAGAAGTCGCTGTTTACAGCTTGTATACCTCCGAGCCCATCAATCATGTCCTGTTCTTCCCATATCCCGCGCCCAAGGAAAAGTCTTTGCAGAAGCCCGGCCGGCGCCCCCGGATGCGCCGCAAATGAGACTCCGCCCTGTCTGTTTATTTCGTCAACCGCTTCCTTAATCGTCAATTGCTTTTTAAAATGAACATTTTTTCTCGCGCCGTCAAGCGTTCCGGGAATATACTCCGATATGCCAAGCCCGCAAAGATGCACGACGTCGCCTCTGTGGTTTACAACGGAGATCTCCTCACCGGGGATTATAACGATTTCGCCTTTAAAATTTGATATTTCCGCCTGAAACATTTTCCACAATCCTAAATCTTTGTCCTGATGCAGATAATCATCAGGCAAACAGGCGAGATCATAAGAATGATCGGTTACAGCGGCAAAGTTAAGCCCGCAGACGGCGCATATTTTATCGATCATCTCAATCGGCGGCCCGAATTCAACATGGCTTCTTGAGAACTGTGAATGGGAGTGAACATCGCCAAATCCGCACTGCTCATATCCCGGATACTCTTCATCAGCGATAATACAGCGAAATGGGAGTTTTGTTGACGTGACGAGATTGTCATTTAGTACTGTGGCGATACGTTTATCAACGCGCCCTTTTTTTATCCGGTGATATTTTAAACATGCGTTAACAAACAGCTCTCCCGAAGCGAATTCAGTTCGCGGGATATTAAGTATATAAGCGCTCATTTGATTTTTTAATGGATGATCCAATAAAGATTTTTGTATCTCATCCTTGTCAAAAGTTAAAATTTTTGGTTTTTCGCCGTTTTGAGAGAGAGTTATTTGAATTGATTCAATTTGTACAGGGTAGCGGCGGATATCATTAAGAATAAGAGCTAACGGGAGGTGATTATACCTGGGGACAAGTCTTCGCGGGAGGTCAAAAATAACCTCCGGCTCTTTACGAAAGAGAAGACTTGGCGAGCATCCCCAAAAACGAAAATGGGTCTCCGCGTACAGAGCTATCGGTAAAAGCAGATCTAATCCCAAACCTATTTCCCAACCTGCTTAACCATAATCTGATCGCTAACCTTCTCCCGTAGATTCTTCTCCACCACAGAAACAAGCGTCATCGAGGAGAACGCGCATGCGGAGCAGCTCCCTTTAAAGCGGATATAAACGTCGTTTCCGTCGATATCCTCAAATTCGCAGTCGCCGCCGTCTCTTGCGAGTATCGGACGTATGTCTTTTTCAATGACTTTTCTGATAAGATCTATTTTTTGTAAAGTAGTGAGTTTTGCCGGTTTTCTTTCATTATCTGTTTTGGGATGCAGGACATTATCAATGACATTTTTAATTTTGTCATGACAATGACCGCAGGCGCCGCCCGCTTTAGTGAAGTTTGTCACGTCCTCAAGCGTAGTCAAACCATTTTCGCTGACCGCTTTTTCAATCTCAAGATCGGTAATATTAAAGCAAACGCAGACAACGTTTCCATCCTTTACCTCCGGCAATCTCTTTTTACCGCCTGATTCATAGTAGGTGATAGCCGCCTGCAGCGCTTCCTGACCCATAACGCTGCAGTGCATCTTCTCTCTTGGCAGTCCGCCAAGCGCGTCTGCAATGTCCTGATTTGTTATTTTTTTCGCGTCGTCAATGTGTTTACCCATGCACATCTCTGTAAGTACGCTTGCCGACGCTATCGCGCTTCCGCATCCGAATGTCTTAAACTTTATATCAGCAATATTTTTATTATCATCAAGCTTAAACGTAAGGCGCAGCGCGTCTCCGCAGCTTATGTTGCCTATTTCACCAACCCCGTCAGGCTGTGATATCTCTCCGGTGTTTCGCGGATTAAGATAGTGGTCTCTGACTTTTTCCGTATACTCCCACATTTTGGGACTCCCTTATTATTTATAGTAAAAATTCTTTATCGGTATTATTAATATTGAAGATCTCTTTTACTTTTAGTTCGATCTCTTCTAGCAGAATATTTAAATCTGTTTGAATCGGAAGGCGTCCCGCCGCAAATCTTGAGTGTCCGCCGCCGCTCCCGCCAAACGCCGCGCTTAACTTTTCGGCGATAACTCCGGCGCCGCTGCTGTTTTTGGAGCGTATTGAAAAGAATATCTGATTTTTAAAAATCCCTGTGCATACCATCCATTCAAGTTTCTCTAAACGGTGAAGCAGATCAGCCATTTCCGCAATGTAATCGGGGGCCGATACACTGCCAAGATGGGCGTATCCTACATTGTCATAGCAAACGACAGCCTCGGTTGCCCTGTGCAGCATACGGAAAAATTCCGTATCTCTGTCGGGTCTTTCGATCTCCGCAAGGAGTTTATATTCCATAATGCCAAATAGAGATTTATAGCACTCAACATCTTTTTCGTTCGCGCTGCGGCGCATATCCGCCGTGTCGGTTTTTATGCCGTAAAAAAGAGCTGTCGCCAGTTTTTTGGGTATGGGGCATCCTGCCTGTAAAAGATAACCTGTCACTATAGTGGACGTCGCGCCGTAATCTTCGCGTATATCATGAAAAAAAGAGGCGCTATGCTTATCTTTGTTAGGGTGATGATCTATAACCGCGTGGACGGGCGTATCTGAATCAAGCGACACATTACCGTTGCCCGGATAGCAGTCAACAAGAATTATCCGCTCAAAATCAGATACATTAATTAGGACAAACGGGACTGTGCGTATGTTAAGAAAACGGATCATCGCTCTGTTTTCCGCACGGCCCACAAACCCGCCAAAGGAGATCACAGACGATTTAACCCCCCAAAACGAGAGCAGCTCCGAGATGCCGCATGCGGAAGCGAGGCAGTCGGGGTCGGGATAGTCGTGTGTTAAAATAAGCACCGAGGAGGCGGGCAGTATCGCGCCGCGGAACTCAGAGAGCTTATGAGTGTAATCAGTTTGCATGATAATAAATCGCCGCCGCGTCTTTTTACACCGCGATGGTGCTCTTTTTCTTTGCCGAATATATTTTTATAAGATACCGGGGCATTCAGCAGAGTGTATAATATTCAATCAGCATCTCAATAGATAATATAATTAATGATGCTGTAATTATGATAGAGAAACGTTCACAATGAAATACGCAGTCATCTCCGATATACACGGCAATCTCGAAGCGCTCAACGCCGTACTCAAGGATATAAAAAAGCGCCGCGTAGATGTTGTTGTCTGTCTTGGAGATATTGTCGGCTATTATCCCGACCCTTTGCTCTGTATTGATCTTGTTAAAGCGCACTGTACTCACTGCGTAGCGGGAAATCATGATTTCGCCGCGATCGGTATGACAAGTACAACAAGCTTCACCTTTTACGCGCTTACCGCGATAGAGTGGACAAGAGACCGCCTTTCAGAATACGATAAAGAGTATCTCAAGTCTCTGCCGCTAACGTATCAATGCGACGATCTCTTCTTCACCCACGCTTCGCCGGCCGATCCGCCAAAGTTCTCCTATGTCTTCCCGGATAATGACGCCTCCATATCAGACGCGTTTGAAAACATGACGCATCGTATAAATTTTATAGGCCATACCCATTGGCCGTTTATACTTATGAAAGATGAACGGGGGATTGCTCTTTGTCAAGGTTCATCCGTTGAGCTCAATGAGGAGTCCTCATATCTGATAAACGCGGGCAGCGTAGGACAGCCCCGCGATTATGACAACCGCTCCTGTTACGTACTCTACGATTCAAAGAAAAAAACGGTTTCACAGCGCAGGGTTAAATACAATTACAAGATAACGCAGAAAAAGATCAATGAAAAAAATCTGCCGGCGTTTCTTGCGGAGCGGTTGGAGAAGGGACGGTAGGGTATTTAAAAAATTGTTTACACCAAAGGCACAACTTATATTAATGCGATTGGAGTCTCTTCATATATAATTATACCGGTGAACGGTATAGATTGACATTGTGCCGCTAAGCAGCCTCACGGCCCTGCGTGCAGTTGCGTGCGGCACAGTGT
>WRCH01000138.1 GCA_009784115.1 Chitinispirillia bacterium | reverse complement strand
GTGAATTAAAAAAAACGGGGGGTTTTTAAAAAACGGGCCGGCGGTAGGGGTCCTCTCTACAGTTGTTGCGTAGGGGGGGGCCTTCCCCCCCCCCGCCATTATACTACTTATCGCTTCTCCACGTCATGCGCTTTTCCTCGCGGATGCGCTTGCGTTTGGAGGAGTTAAGGCGCCTCTTTTTCTCTTCGGAGGGTTTTTCGTAGTGCCTGTATTTCTTAAGGTCTGAAAGAATGCCGGCGCGCTCGCAAGTTTTAGAGAAACGGCGCAGAGCTTTTTCAAAAGCCTCATCATCTCTTACAACGATACCATTCATACGTAAATCACCTGCTTCCCGTGTCTTAAATATTTAACAGATCTATAAAATATTAAATGCCGGTTTTGGATGCAAGAGATTGTTTGAGCAAAAATCATGATCTAATTTGAAGCACCTCCTCTTGAGCGGGTTTCGTTTCTGTTCGTACCGGCGGTTTTTATGAAATAACTCACGTGAATATGCAATCACTGTTAAAAGACTTGATTTTTTTTTGGAATTAATGTATTTCTATAAGATAATGGGTTGGTGCGTTTAGGCAGCCGGCGTTAAACCTTATGAAAAAAATTTGCGTTTTGTGTAAAGGATCGTTACATGAGTGAAAAATTTGTACGTAAACCGTTCAGTAATTTCTTCATTAAAAAAGCTCTTCAGATAAGGCTTATTGTGAAGGTGATGATTGTCGCGCTTATTTCATCAATAGTCTCTGCGGGCGCGCTCCTTTTTGTTTATTATATGAGATATGAAACGGTCGTTGTTTACCAGTGGAATCAGGTAAATAATGAGCTTATGCGGGAGAACATCATAAATCTCATCCTGCCGTCTCTTGTTATAAGCACATTGGTCGGGTTAGTTGTAGCCGGCGGGATTGGAACTTATGCTTCAAGAAAGTATGCCGTGCCTATTTATAAAATTGAGAACTGGGCCGCGATGCTTTTAAAGGGGAATCTGGCAGCGGTTTTAAGATTCAGAGAACGTGAAGAGATGAAAGAGCTCTCCGAAAAGTGTAATGAAGTTACGGCTAAACTCCGCGTTACTTTGATTGAAATCAAATCTAAAGTGAAAAATCTTCAAGATAGCTATCCGCAGAATTCCGATATTGAATCAATTGCGGAAGTGCTTGGGAAGATGGAGCTGGGTGAAGAGGTAAAAAAAGAGAATCAAAGGCTGAATAAAGAATAAATAAATAAATAAAGATTTTAGAAAGGAGTGCTTTTCCATGAAAATTACACCGCAACAGACGGAGAAGCTGTTGAAAGAAAACTACACGTTCTCATTGTGGAGTTTTTCAATGTTGCTTACGCGTCTTAAAAGTTTGTACACCAAAGACCCGTCAGATACAGCAGTGCAAAACATAACTAAAGAACTGAATGTTTTTATTGAAAAGTTCGGCAAAGTTATGGGCGCGGATTACTCTATTATCTCGAAACTATAAAATTGGGGAGGTATATAAAATGTTAATGATATTTGATGACGTGGTAAAAAAGATTGCCGACGGCAGTTTGCTCCATATAGCCGGTACCGAAAGTCTTATTAAAAAGCTGCCGAAAGGCAACTGGATAGGCGGCTCCACTGAGTATTTTATGGCCGCAAACGGCGGAAAGGTTTCTGACGATCAGCTTTTTGTAACCTCTTTCCCATACAGTGAATTTACGATCAAATCTTACGATGAAAAAAATATCGCAAACATCACGACAGACGCTTACGACAATGGGTTTTCAATCGCGATAGTACCCTTTGACAGCGCGGTGCACAAAGAGTACGCGGAAAAAGCAGCCGAGTTTGACGGGATGTTTATAAAAAATATTACCGGATGGATCGCCGGGCTTAATTTGAGTAAATCGGGGCAGACGCCCGTTGCGGTAAACGGATTGACAGGCGAGGCGTACGGCGATAAAGCCGCGGTTCTTCATATCCGCGTACCTGATGATAAAACCGTAACTATCGGCGTGATAAACATCTTCTCTCAAGACGAAAGCTCGCCTGTTATTGAGTTCACAGAAGAAGGGTTCAACGTAAAAAAATGTCTTGTTGACGGCAAAGAAACCGTATTTGCCGATTATATTACACAGAATAACATCAATACAAAACTGCCGCTTGTCGGTGATTATTCCGGCAGCGGGGTAAACATCTCGTTTAAGTCGGTTGGCAGCGGTATGGTTAAATTTTACGCTCCGGTCTTCAGCGGCATAAAATACAAAATAGCAAAACCGATATCCGATTACGCGGGCGAATTTAACAGCCACCTTGCAAACTTTAAAGATGTGCAGGCTGTGTTCTCATGCAACTGCATTCTTAATTTTCTCTACGGCGAGTTAGAAGGTAAAAACATAGACGCTTTTGCCGGGCCTATAACGTTTGGGGAGATTGCTTATCAGCTTGTTAATCAGACGCTGGTGTATGTAGCGGTCGTTTGAAGATAAGATAAAAGATTAAAAGATAATATAAGAAAGGGGCGACCCCCTTGGCTCCAACTAAAAAAATCCAAACAAAAAGACGTTTGGATTTTTTTATTTTCCGCCAACCCCCGTGCGGGGAGGCCATGCTCCAGTGGAGCATTTATCGGTGACACTGTATCAGCTCTGTCCCTTGGTAAACTCAAACGCCTTATTAATCGCTGTGCGGTTTTTCTCAGCCATTTTTGCGTCTTTTTCGAAGTTTCTTTTTTGAGCTTCGTCAAGGGCTGCCGAGGTTCCTGAGGCTACTACTTTTGCTTTACCGCTAAAGCGTTCTTCTACCGCGGTCATAACAAGATCCAAATCAACAAGATCGACTGTGCCGCACAGCGCTCCAAGCATTGTCATGTTTGTGGCCAACGCCGTTCCCGTATGTTCAACTGCTATTTTTGACGCCGGTACATACTTTACTACTGCGCCGATTGCGTCAAGCCCCGCTTTGTCTTTTTCAGAAAGAATCGGCTGCTCTGAGTTGATTAAAACGATTCCGCCTTTTTTAAGACCCAAATAAAAGGGGATGGTGTGGGATTTACCCAAGGTAATCACCTCAGGAGCAAAAACCACTATGATATCCGGATAGAGGATCTCTCCTCTGTCATAGATCGGCTCGCTTGATGTTCTTACATAGCTCTCTGTGGGAGCGAGCCGCTTTTCCGCGCCGAAGAACGGGTTTACAACCGCGTATTTGCCGCTGTTTACTATCGCCGTTCCAAGAATATGCGCAGCGGTAACTACACCCTGACCGCCTACGCCTGCCATACGTATATCAATATTCTTCATTATCGCGTCTCTCCTATGCGGCTTAAAAAGGCGGATGTCTCCTCCGTCATGTACTCTTCGTAAGCGTAAACGCTTTTTTCCGCCTCTTTCGCGTTTGCGATTGTTTCACTTGGAGGAAATTTAAGGTTAGTGGGGCAGGGGGTATACACCTGCAGAAAAGTAGGCCCGATCTCACGTGCGATAAGAACAGCGCGTCTCATTGCCGTGCCAAGTTTTTTGGGACTCGCAACCGTCACCTTTACGCAATAACAGCACCCCGAAGCCTTCGCTACTTCAAAGATAGGTATCTTCTCAAACTTTTTACCCGTAGGCGCCATATTTAGAACTCTGCCCTTGGGAGTAGAGCCGCTCTCCTGTCCGCCTGTGTTGCCGTAGACCTCATTGTCAAGCATTACGGTAGTGATCTTTTCCTGACGGAACCATGAGTGGAGCGTATGGTCAAGCCCAATGTCAACCACTCCGCCGTCTCCTACCATCACCACAACATCTTTGTTAGTGTTTGGATAACGAACGCTAAGCATTCTCTTCAGTCCGGATGCTACGGCGTTTTGGTCTCCAAAAGCTGAACAAGAGTAGTTAAACGCAGATTGCGAAAGAGCAAAATATGAGCAGCCCGGCGTGCCTATTGCAATAGTATCCTCAGGCGAGGGGAGCGAAGACAGCGCAAGACGAATCCCCAAAGAGACGCCGCATCCGGCGCAGTGAGGGTGGGGGCCTGTGATCTCTTTAAAGCTCCCCAAATCATCGACGGTTTTTGCTCCGTTATACGGCCCGTTAGCGGCCAAATCCTTATAATCCGGCGAGAGAAACTCTTCAAACTCTTTAGTAGGTACAAATAATTTTTTAGACATTTTTTATCACCTTTTTTACTTCGTCGATAATAATCTCTTTAGGCATCGGCATTCCGCCAAAGACTCTTGGAGCGCCTATAACACGGCTATTATTGTTGAGGATAGATTTAACTTCTCTGCAAAGCCATCCGCCCGCATTGAACTCCGGTATTATTATTGTGGATGCTTTGGCAGTGGCTGCTATAATCTCTTTTTCAGGGAACGGCCTGACTGCTTTTACTTTGACAAGTCCAAGATTTATCCCCTCAGCTTTCATCGCCTTTACAGCTTCTCTGCACTGAGAGACCGCGGTGCCCGACGAGATAATGAGAATATCCGCGTCACCGTTTTCAATCTCAATGGGGCCGCCCATAAAGCGGTCTATGTATTTACGGCTGCGTTCAGCCGCCGCCAAAATCTCCTGATGCCAGCTTGCGTTTGCGGCGTAAGAGACGAAGTTGCTTTTGTTGATAAGCGGATCTCTTGTAACACGGGCAGGCGGGTTCTCCATGTCAAAGGCGGGCACCGGCGCGTATTTACAGTCGTACTGCTCAAGTTTAAGATTGTCAGGCGGCAGCATCACAACTTCTCTTGTATGCGTTACAAAAAAACCGTCCGCGAATACGCCCACGGGCAGATGCACTTCCGGCTGTTCCGCTATGGCGTAACCCGCTATCACCATGTCAAAGTAGTCCTGAGCGTTCTCCGCGTGAAACATTATCATTCCTGAATCAAGCAGAAAAGCCATCTCAATATTTTCCGGCTGAATAGAGGTCGGAAGCGCAACGCCCCGACACATGAAAGCGCACACAATCGGCTGGCGCGCGCTTGCCCACGCTGGAAACTCCTCCATTGCGCGAAGCGTTCCCGGGCCGCTTGTAGCGGTAAATACCCGTCCGCCTCCCAAGGACGCTCCATGCACGGCGGCCATAACCGCAAACTCATTTTCGGCGCGGTAGTAGTCTTTGATATACCCCTGACCGTAAAGATCTCCCACAAGGTGCATGCTTTCGCTCTGCGGAGTGATAGGGTAGGCGATAGCCATATCTATATTGGCCCGTTTGACAGCTTCAGCAATCGCCTCGCTGCCTGTAATAAACGCTTTTTCACGCTTCGCTTCAGATAGAAGATGTTCAGCGCTGACAGTTTTTTGTTCGTTCATATTTAATTTATCCTGAAAATTAGTTATCTTCTATAGCTTTTTTAGCGCAGACCGATACGCATAAAAGACACATCTTGCAAAACATGTTATTTATAG
>WRCH01000137.1 GCA_009784115.1 Chitinispirillia bacterium | reverse complement strand
TGATGCCTGAGATGGACGGTATTCAAACTGTACAGGAGATAAGAAAATTAGGCGGCAAGTACGAAAAACTTATCATTGTAGCCCTTACCGCAAACGCCGTAAAAGGGGCGCGTGAAATGTTTGCCGAGAACGGTTTTAACGATTTTATCTCAAAGCCCATAGACGCGAACGAACTGCGCGGAATAATAAAAAAACATCTGCCGCCCGAAAAAATTCAAACCGACGCCAAGCCCAAGAGTGCGCAAACCGGTTCAGAAGCGCGGGAAGAAGCTGGCCAGACAGAGGAGCGTTTTTTGGATAAGCTTCAAAGAGTCGCTGATATCAATCCCGAAATCGGACTTAGCCGCGTGTCAAGAATGGAAAATATGTACCGCGACAGCTTGCTGTTTTTTAATAAGAAGCTTAACGGCGAACTTGATAAGATGTTCGCTTCTTTGGAAAAGCGCGATCTTGGCGGTTTCTCCATAACGGTTCATGCGATGAAGTCGGCGCTTTCGACAATAGGCGCTATGGGGCTCTCTGAGCTTGCCGCCGCTCTTGAGGACGCTTCAAAGGCTGACAAATACGAATATTGCGCCGAAAAATTCCAGCCGTTTGAGAAAAAGCTTGCCGCTTTGAATAAGCAGCTTTCAGAGGTTTTTACAAGCGATGAACCGGCCGGCGAAAAGACAAAGGGCGATGAGACGCTGCTGATCGAAAGCGTAGAAAAAGCGATCGCCGCGGCCAATGATTTCGACAGCGATCTCGGTGTTGAAATACTTAACGAACTGATTAAATATGATTTCGGTGAAACGCGCAATTCTCTGCTTGAGTATACGCTCGCGGCGCTGGCCGATTTCAACTGCGCCGAAGCGGCGGAGAGCTTAAGAGAGATAGCGTTATATAAAGGGGTCAATTAAAGAGGGCGCATCCCTTTGGGATGCGGGATTTTTTTGTATGGCCAGTTACCGGCCGCCGTATTCGAATGCTTGAATATAAAAGGAGAGAATCGTAATGTCTGAACGGAAAAAAGAGTACACCATCCTGCTTGTAGACGACGGCAAGACAAATCTTGATATTTTGAGCGATGTTTTATCGCCTCTATACAACATATTAGTGTCAAAAAGCGGGCCAAAAGCGTTAGAGCTTGCCGAGAAGCACGTGCCGGATTTAATACTGCTTGACGTTATGATGCCCGAAATGTCGGGCTTTGAGGTTATCACAAAACTCAAGGAGTCTGATGTTACAAGCAGAATTCCCGTTATATTCATAACAGGGCTTACAGCCTCCGAAGATGAGGAGAAAGGCTTTTTCCTGGGTGCGGTTGACTATATCACAAAACCGTTTGTTAAGTCTATCGTTAAGGCGCGCGTTAATACCCACATCAAAATTATTGATCAAATGCGTACAATTGAGCGTATCGCTCTTATGGATCCTCTCACAAAAATTTGTAACAGGCGCGGCTTTGATAAACGTTTTGACGCCGAATGGCGCAAGGCGATAAGCCAAAAAACTCCTGTAAGTTTTATGATAATAGACGCCGACAAATTCAAGAGTTATAACGATACGTGGGGACACCCGCAGGGTGATCTTCTGCTCCAAACCGTAGCGGGCGTATTTAAGAACGCGGAGCGGGATAACGCCGACTGCGCGGCACGCTGGGGCGGGGAGGAGTTCGTTATGCTTCTGCCGAATACGGATATTGACGGCGCGGCGGAAGTTGCCGAAAAAGTGCGCGAACAAATAGCGGCTCTCGTTATCCTTACCGAAGACGGAACAAAAACTACGGTAACGGTCAGCATTGGAGTAAACTCCGTGATTCCGGATGCGGACACCTCAATCGCGGATTTTGTCAGCAACGCCGATCAGGCTCTCTATAAAGCCAAGGAGTCCGGCAGAAACAGAGTTGTAAAAGTGATGACACATATATCTCAAGTAAAGGCTGATTAATCATCAGCCCCAACTGCGAAAGGGCGGTTAAAAATAATGCTTAACAAGAAAAAAGCAGCGGCTATTCAGGGTTTGAATATTAGCGTTGAGCAAATGAGTGAAGCTGAATTGAAAAAATATGAGTTTGCTCTTAACGCGTTTGTTGAAAGTTTCCCTTTGCAGGAGACCGGGCTTAAATCGGCGCTGGGCGGCAGGGATTACGGCAGTTTAGCAAATTGGCTGATTGGCGTAGCGGATATGCTCAAAGAGATCAACGCGGACGGCTTAATGGCGGAGTGCAAGGATTTTGCCGCTTATTTAAGTAAAACGGAATATCTTAGCAACACCGTTATTGAAGCGCGGCTGACCGCTGTTTTGTCGGACATAACCGCTCTCTCCATAGATATACAAATGGTCATTTACGATAACAGGCCGGAAGCGGCAGCCGGAGCGGCGGCGGCTCGAAGCGGCGGGCAGAAGCTTATACTCGCGGTTGACGACGTGGCGCTCTTTCTTCAGACGCTTAAAACCAATCTTGCCGGGTCGCCGTATAAGCTTGTATGCGTAACATCCGGCGCCGACGCTCTGCGTTTTATCGCAACTAAAGAGCCCGATCTGTTTATCCTTGATTTGGAAATGCCCGGTATGGACGGTTATGAGCTTGCCCGGAGAATCAAAGAGCAGAAAATTTTCGCCCCTATAATATTTTTGACCGGCAACGCTAACAGAGAATATGTTGTTAAGGCTCTTCAAGTAGGAGCGGCTGATTTTCTTGTGAAACCTATTGACAAAAAGCAAGTATTGAGCAGGATTGCCAGCTTAATCGGAGAGTAGAGATGGTGAAAATAATTAATTCAAAAACAGATTTATGCGTTGGCTGCAACCGCTGTGTAAGACGATGTCCTATGGAAGCGGCCAATATTACTTTTTTAGACAGCAGCGACAATTTAAAGGTTGAGGTTGATCACGAAAAATGTATAGTATGCGGCCGCTGCGTTGAGGCGTGTAAACATAAAGCAAGAGTTTATACGGACGATACGGAACGTTTTTTTGACGATTTGTCAAAAGGGGTTTCCATATCGCTCATGGCCGCGCCCTCTATTATCACAAATTTTCCTGAATATAAAAGGCTTTTCACATATTTAAAACAGCTTGGCGTGAATAAGATATACGACGTATCGCTCGGCGCCGATATATGCATTTGGGCGTATGTCAAATACATGGAAAAAAACAATTTCGCGCCTCTTATAACCCAGCCGTGCCCGTCAATTGTCAAGTATTGCGAAATATACCGCCATGATCTGCTTGACAAACTGTCTCCTGTTCAAAGTCCAATGGCCTGCGCTTCAATTTACATGAAGAGATATAGGGGTATAAATGACTCTGTCGCGGCGCTTTCCCCGTGTATCGCGAAATCGGTAGAGTTTCATGATACCGGGCTTGCGCAGTATAATGTCACCTTTAACAAACTGTTTCAATATTTAGAGGATAACCGGATTGAGCTTCCGTCAGAAGAGACGGAGTTTGACCATGAAAAGAGCGGCCTTGGCTCTCTATTCCCAATACCGGGCGGACTCAAGGAAAATATTGAGTATTTTACCGGCAAAAGACTTCATATAACAAAATCGGAAGGCTTTAACGTATATGAAAAGCTGGATAAATACGCGAAAGCCAAAAAAGAGTTTATACCCGAAGTATTTGACGTACTTAACTGCATAGAGGGGTGTACAATAGGCACCGCCTGCAATCATGATCAAAACGTGTTTGAAGTAAATAAAAAAATGGACAACAGAAGAATCGCGGCAATTGCTGATTGTTCCGGCGGTCTTTACAAACAGGCATATCAAACTTATGACAGCACATTAGACCTTTCGCATTTTTTAAGAGAGTATCAACCGGTTTCAATAACAGTTCCGCAAATTACCGATAATGATATTGAGAAAGCGTTTGAGCTTTTGGGTAAAAGCAGTTATGAGAAGCAGATAATAGATTGCTGCGCCTGCGGATCCGAGACATGCCACGAAATGGCGAGAAAAATAGCGCTTAACTTGAATGTACCGATTAACTGCGTGGTCAAATCAATGGAAGACGCTAAGGCGGAACACCAAAAGTACGTGCTCATTAATGAACAGCTTTTGGAAACAGCTAACGCCGCGCGGGAAGCAAGCCAGACAAAAACCGCGTTTCTCGCCAATATGTCCCATGAAATCAGAACTCCCATGAACGCCATTATTGGTATGCTTGAAATTTTGGGGCATGAAAGCCTTAACGATCGTCAGATGAGTTATATAAAAGACGTCAGAGTATCGGCGCATTCACTTTTGGGAATTATCAACGATATACTTGACATGTCCAAAATTGAGGCGGGAAAGCTTGAGCTTACTCCCGTTGATTTCTGCTTTAGAACGTTAATGGACAACATCACCTCAATGTTTACATATATCGCGAACAGTAAAAACATCGAGTTTAGATTTGAACTCGCCGATAATCTTCCCGATTACCTTTATGGAGACGATATAAGGTTAAAACAGGTATTTGTTAACCTGTGCGGAAACGCGGTTAAGTTTACAGATAAGGGGTATGTGCGGCTTTCGATTAAATCCGTTAATGAAAAGCTTGTCATAAAAATAGAAGACACCGGCATGGGAATACGCAAGGACGACCTGCCCAAACTGTTTAACGCTTATGAGCAGAGTGATAAATTCAAAAACAGAAACGTAACAGGAACCGGCCTGGGGCTTTCAATCAGTAAATCCTTTGTTGAACTGATGGGCGGAGAGATTACCGTTGAGAGCGAATACGGTCACGGCACGGCGTTTACCATTGTAATACCTTTTGTAAAGGGTAACGATGAAAATATCTTCAACTGCAAAAATAAAAAATCGGATGAGACAATTAGCGCGCCGGACGCGAAGATTTTAATTACAGACGATAATGAGTTTAATCTTAAAGTCGCGAGCGGCCTTTTAGATCTGATAGATATAAAAGCGCAGACCGCCGATTCAGGTTTTAAAGCAATTGAACTTGTAAAGCAAAACGATTATGACGTCGTTTTCATGGATCACATGATGCCTGATATGGACGGTATTGAAACCGTTCAGGAGATAAGAAAATTAGGCGGCAAATATGAGAAACTTGTAATTGTAGCCCTAACCGCCAACGCTGTAAAAGGCGCGCGCGAAATGTTCGCGGAAAACGGTTTTAACGATTTTATCTCAAAACCTATTGATACGGACGAGCTGCACAGAGTTGTGAAAACGCATCTGCCGCCGGAAAAAGTTAAAACTATTATTAAGGCTAAACCTCCGCAGGCCAAAATGGACGCGGAAGAGAAGCTCCGCGGCAGGGCGATCGTTACATTTGTAAAGGAGAATCTGGAAACTTTTAAAAATATAACCGATTCATTAAATTCCGGCGATATAAAAACCGCGCACCGGATCGCGCACACTTTAAAGAGCAGCGCGGGGTATCTTGGCAAAAAGGAGCTTCAGGCGGTTGCGGCGTCGTTAGAAGCGTCATTTAAGGATGGAGCCGCGAATCATAAGCCAGAAGAGCTTGCCGTTCTTGAAAAAGAGTTGTCGGCCGCGCTGAGTGAATTTGACCCGGTGGTAAAAAAATACGAAATCTCAAAACCAAAAGCCGGAAAGATCGAAATTGACAAAATCGATCAAATATTTCCGAAATTGGAACCGCTGCTGATAAGCGGCAGCTTTGACGCGTTAGTTTTCGCGGATGAGCTGCGGGGTATGGAGGGTATGGAAGAGCTTGTGGAAAAAATAGAGGATTATGATTTCGACGAGGCTCT
>WRCH01000136.1 GCA_009784115.1 Chitinispirillia bacterium | reverse complement strand
GCGGCCGCTCTGAGCCTTGAAATCATCTCAGCAGCAGGTGATGATAATGAGATAAGCACAGGCTACACATCCGACCTATTGAGCGATGTTATGGCTAACGCTAAAGACGGTAACGTACTTATAACCATACAAGCGCACCTCAACACTGTAGCGGTAGCGGCGCATACAGGAGCAGGCGCGGTTATAATCTGCAGCAGCCGTCCTGTCGGCGATGACATGAAAGAGGCCGCGGCAAAAGAGCAGATCGCTCTTTTCAGAACCGAAAAAGATCAGTATACTACTTCGCATTTGGTATATAGTCAACTTGCTGTACAAAGCTGATTTACACATACATTCATGTCTCTCCCCCTGCGGCTCACTTGACATGTCGCCTCTGTCAATAGTAAAGGCGGCCGTTGAGCGCGGCGTAAACGCTCTTGCTCTCACAGATCACAACAGCGCAGGCAACTGCGCGGCGATGGCTAAACTGTGCCGAGATCATAACATTTTATTTTTCCCCGGACTTGAAGTGACTACGGCTGAGGAAGCGCACGTACTCTGTCTTTTCGGTGAAGTAGAGACCGCGGCTGAACTTGGCAAAATCATATATGAGAGTTTGCCTGATATAAAAAATGTCCCTGAAAAATTCGGCGATCAGATATATGTAAATGAGAACGATGAGGTTGAGGACTTTGAAGAGAAGTTCTTAGGAATGGCCAGTTCATATTCCATTGATCATCTTAGAGAGAAAGTACTTGCGCTTGGCGGTTTATTTATCGCTTCTCATGTTGACAAACCGGTTTTCAGCGTTATATCGCAGCTTGGATTTTTAAGCGGTTTTTTCTCCGCGGCAGAGATATCTTCTCATGGCGCACAGCGTGAAGACGCGCGCGCGCTTGCCGGCGCCTACACAGCGGTAAGCGCATCGGACTCCCATTATCTGCACACTATTGCAAACACCTGTGTACAGTTTGAATTATCGTCACCATCAATTGAAGAGTACAGAGCCGCGCTGGAACGTAAACAGGTGGAAATAATTATAGCCCCGAGTTAAAACCCGAGGCTACAGGAATTCACAGATTAAAGACTGCTTTGACTACTTCTTCTTTGCAGCTTTTTTCTTTGCCGGGGCTGCAGCTTTGGGCACAGCCTTTACAGCAGGTTTAGCAGCAACGGGCGCCGGTGCGCTCTTTTTGACTTGCGCCTTGGGTGCAGGTGCAACGGCTTTTTTCGCTGCGGCGGCTGCCGGTTTAATTTTCGCGGCATTCTTTTTCTCAACCAAAGCAGTTACTTCTTTTGCCGCCTGATAGTAGTCGCTATCAGAATTGCCCGGTAAGCCTTTGAGCGTACGCTCTTCATAGATTGCGTAAGCTCTCTCGTTAATCATCTGCTCTACAGATTTCATTCACCTCTCCTTTAGTGTGATTGACTGCTTTAAAGCATTGCAGGTTTTTAATACGTTTTGTTTACACTCTAATTGGATGCTACTCGCAAATTATTGATTGAATTTAAAATATAAATTATGCAGCAGCAAACTAACAAATAAAATTAGTGAATAGCGCGCCGATATTAAATCTATCTGCCCGTTATGCTCAGATTTCCGGACAAAGAGTTAGTGATACTAATTAGACAGCCGTGTCATTTAGTATATTTTCAATAATACTTTTTGACAGCTTCAATATCCGTCCGAGAGAATTGTGTCCTTAAACAAAATTAATACATCTGTTCGGGATGAACAAAAAAACGTCTCCGCGAACTCTGAACCGCGCTCGTTTGACGAGATGGTAAAAGGCGCCATTGCGTTTTGTGAACCGCTTGGCGAAGACTTCACCGCTTACGGCAAGCAGCTCTTTGAGCTTAAGACAAGGCTCTCAAAAGGCCGTCTTCATTTTGCGGTTTTAGGCCAGTTTAACCGCGGGAAGAGCACTTTCATTAACGCGCTTCTTGGAATGAAAACTCTGCCGACGTCCGTACTGCCGCTTACCTCTGTACCAACTATAATTGAATACGGCACAAAACAGAGCTGCAAAATCAGATTCCTTAATGGAAAAGAAGACCTCATTGTAAATGAGTGCGCGCAGCGCATAGAAAACACATTGCGGCAATTTGTCGCAGAGGAGAGCAATCCGCAAAACCGCTTTGGAGTGAAGGACGCGGTTGTCACCTGCGGCAGTCCGCTGCTTAGCAACGGAACAGTGCTTATTGACACACCGGGATTTGGTTCCACGCATTTGCACAATACGCAGACGACACTTGATCTTTTAGCGGAATGCGACGCCGCGCTGTTTTTGCTTAGCGCCGATCCGCCCATGACGCAGACTGAGATGGAGTTCTTGCGGCAGGTAAAAAATTATGTCCCCAAACTTTTCTTTGCGCTCAATAAAGTCGATCTTTTGACAGAGGATGGACTTGAAGAAGTTGATACTTTCATAAAAAAGATTTTAAACCGTGAGCTTGGAATTACCGATGATCAGATCACACTGTTTCATACAAGCGCAAGAATTGCGATGCAGGCTGCCGCACAGGATTTAAAAGATGAAAGCTGGGCGAAAAGCGGTATTGAGGAGCTGAAAAAAACAGTACTTGATTTTATGATCCGCGAAAAATATTTCACACTGTCTGAAGCGCTTGGGGACAAGTACAAAGAGACAACCGGCGCGGTTAAAACGCTTTTAGAAAAAAAGTTAAACGAAAAAGTCACTCCTCTTGAAAGCGCGCAGCAAGTGCTCAATGCACTGCTTGAAGATGTTTACGCAATCACCCATGAGCAGGAGTCGGTAATAAAAGCGTGTACAGAAAAAAAGAATGAGTTGAAAGGCCAAGTAAGCAACTGGAAAAATGAGCATCCAAACGCTCACAGGCTATCAATAGAAAAAGTTCTCGAACTGCTCCTGAACGGCACATATTTTCCGGATGAAGCCGCAAGCATAGCGGCGACAGTCCTCCCAAAACAAGCCTGCGATTTGGGGGTGCAATTGCTTGGCTCTCTTATTGATTCTGTAAACCGGGCGATACGCGCGCTCATCATAAAGCATACGGAAACTCTATCACATTTACAATCACAAATTTCATCTGAAAACGAAGAGACGCCCTCATCCGAAAAACTGATTTCACAGTTAGAAATCTCCGCGGGAGATCTATACGCTATTTTTGACTCAACCCCCTTTACAGCCCCCGCTCCGCAGATGCGCGACGTCTTCCGCAAAAAGGCGCTGCGTTTTCAAGCGATTGAGGATTATTACAAACCGCTGTGTGATCAGCGGGTAATGCAGGATATTGACAAAGCAGTAAAACATGCCAATGCGGCGATAGAGACTGCATGGAAAAATCTACAAGACAATCTAAGCGCGCCTTATCAAAAACTTATAGATTCTACAAAGTTAATTCACAAGTTAAAACATGACCAATTTGAAAAAGACCGCGGCGAGGTAAAGGCGGAGATTGAGTTTTTGAGGGCCAAGCTCAATGAGATAATTCTTATTTTGTGATTGTTATCGGCGTCCCCCGCAGGGGCGGCCCTCGCGGGTGCCCCTACGGGTGAAAAATATCACCCCGCAAAATCATTTAACTGCTTGCTGATCGCATCAATCTTGCCTGCAACGATCTTCATCGCCGCGTCAAGCTCCATCCCTTGCTCTGATCTGCATGATGCGTAGAATTTCACCTTAGGTTCGGTGCCTGATGGTCTTGCAGTGATAACGCTCTTATCCTCAAGAATGAACTGAAGTACATTTGAAGATGGAAGATCAATATCTTTCTCACGCGAACCGGCAGCAGGATTAAATGTTGTACCGTTTGCGTAATCTTTTACTGCGATTACTTTTTGTCCGGCAAAGAGTGACGGCGGATTATTTCTAAGCTTCTCCATCAGCTCTTTCATCGTCTTAAGTCCGCTCTCGCCTTTGAACGTTTTTGAGATGAGGGTTTCTTGAAAGTAACCATGCTTTTTCCAAATAACGCGCAGTTGATCAAGAAGTGTGCGGCCTTGAGTTGAATGATAAAGCGCCATCTCCGCGGTCATTGCTGCGGCCGATACCGCATCTTTATCTCTTACCTCTGTGTTGACAAGATACCCATAGCTCTCTTCACCGCCGACAATATAGGACGGGCCGTCTTTCTGAGATTCAAACTCGCGGATTTTTTCACCTATGTATTTAAATCCGGTAAGAGTATCAAAGCAAATAGCGCCGTACTCATCGGCGATTAAACGCTGAAGCTCTGTGGTGACGATAGTCTTTATAAAAGCCGGTTTTTCAGGCATAGTTCCCATCTCTTTACGGCTGCTGAAAATATAGTCGGCCAAAAGCGCTCCCAATTGATTTCCGGTAATGAGTACAAATTCACCTTTGTCAGGAGCGGCAACGCCCATGCGGTCTGCATCGGGATCTGTCCCTATTATTAAATTTGCGCCAACTTTTTTACCAAGCTCAAGCGCGAGTTTCATCGCGGAGGCTTCTTCCGGATTTGGATACTCTACAGTTGGAAAATTGCCGTTTGGCTCTTTTTGCTCTTCAACAAAAATCACCTCTATGCCCATACCCTTAAGCGATCTTTCTACAGGCATGGTTCCTGTACCGTGAAGCGGAGTGAAAACAACTTTCAAATCCTTACCATGCTTGCGGACAAGTTCAGGTCTTATCGAACAATTTTGCACCATCTCAATAAACGGATCATCCACCTCTTTATCTATCATAACTAAAAGACCCGCAGATAACGCCTCTTCCTTACTCATAGCCTTAACCGCATCACCCACCGCCATCACCTCTTCAATTATCGCTTTGTCATGCGGAGCAACAACCTGAGCGCCGTCGTTCCAGTATACTTTGTAACCATTGTATTCGGGCGGATTATGGCTTGCGGTAACTACAATGCCGGCTGCAGCTCCAAGTTTTCTCACGGCAAACGATAATTCAGGCGTAGGACGAAGCGCCGTAAACAGGTATGTTTTGATTCCGCTTGCGCATAAGACAAGCGCTGCCTGCAAAGCGAACTCATCTGAAAAATTACGGGAGTCGTAAGCGATAACAGCCGACGCGCCGCTGGGCACCGCTTTCACAATATAATTAGCAAGACCTTGAGTCGCCCGGCGCACAGTAAACGGGTTCATACGGTTATACCCCCCGCCGATAACTCCGCGCAGACCGCCTGTTCCAAAGTCAAGATCTTTGAAAAATCTATCACTAAGCTCCGGCCACTCCTGTGTCACGAGAAGATTTTCTATCTGACTTTTAAAGTATGGATCCTGTTCAAACTTTATATAGTCCTGAGCTTTTTTTGTCAGCAGTTGTGTATCCATAGCGCGTCGTCTCCCCGAAATGGTTTAATGAAATATCGAAATATTTATAGAGAGATAAAATAAATAATAGCAGATGAAATAAGCCGAAAAAAGCTCATTAATTTTTTGAGACGGGAAAAAACATTATGCTCTTATTATAATCCTTTACACTAAGCTCGGGTATCAAACCGTTAAAGTTTCTGTTTTTCATTTTTTCTCCAGCAAAATTCCATCTTACTTCCGTTGTCCTTTGCTATTTGTAAAAGCCTGATAATTCTTGAATTTATTGAAGCAATATAATATTCGGCAAGAAAGAACTGTAGATGTTATCGTAGCATAGTTGTAATTTGTTCAGCGTCTTGAACATACTGATAGTTACCAGCGAGATCGAAAAAATTTTGGTATATGTAAGTTTTGTTGGGTAGATTTATCGGCGGGTCTTCACGAAATTTGAACGAATGTGATTTTTTGTGTATGATCATTTCCCAATTGTTCATTACATTGGTGCCAAGAAGAATTTCGTTCGCATATTCGCCGGGATACTCGCCTGCGAAAGCAAGAACACGTTCGATAG
>WRCH01000135.1 GCA_009784115.1 Chitinispirillia bacterium | reverse complement strand
CCGACTTTTACACATTTATTCGATATAAAACCATCTAATGCCTTGATTAATCATAAGGTACGAGTTGTATTTGTAAACGTAATATAGTTATGATACGGCAGTTATATTTTCTTTAACAGCTGATTAAATACCTCCTGTTTAAGATAAGCGTTATCAATATCAGAAGCGAAAGTTTTTTGAATCAGCTTAAAATCCAGCGCTATTTAATCTTCGATTGAATTTGGCGTGTGTTTAGCGTATAATCTAATTTAGATGTCTATCAAAATCATACGTGAATTGGGGGGCAGTTAATGATAACTTTGCACGATGTTACAAGTTCTGAGCAATTCGCGGAATTTTACGCTCAAAACGGTTTAAAAACTGTCGATGAGAAAATAGACCGTCTTAAAAGACTTATGAAAATCAGAGCTATGCACTGTGATGAGGACGAAAAACCCATATTTTGGTTGCATTCCATAAAATCGTAACCGCCGTTACGATTTATCGGTGATTGGCGTATGAAGCAACCAAAAAACGACTGCATTTCCGATATTCTATTGCATTCTATTTGCATGATGTTATAATCATAAACACAGTTATGAATGAGATCTAAGCGGTATGCCGTATTTAATCAGTATGAAAATAGCAGTTTTTACCATATAAAATAAAATGAGGAGTTACTGAATGAGTCTTCGCTTCAAAATTCTTATCCCTTTCATTATTGTATCCATTGCCTGCACGTTTATTGTTGGGGCTTTTGGGATATATGAATTAACGGTGATTTCAAATTACGCCACGGATAACAAGCTGCGCACAGCGTACAGCGTTGCCAGTACCATGCTTGAAGATAAATTGGAAAACGCCGAACACATGTCGGCTGTTGTAGCTAAGGACAATGATTTAGTGGACGCGATCCAGGCATTTAGACTGGGAAAGGGAGACCGTAAAGTCATTTTATCCTTTGCCAAAGAGATGATGGAACTCATAGTCGTTGATTTCATAACAATAACCGACGCGGCAGGAAATGTTCTTGCGCGCGCCCATCAACCGGACAGCTTTGGCGACAAGGTGACAAATCAGAGAAATATTCAAGTCGCTCTGCAGGGCAGGCAGTTCACAACTACAGAAGCCGGTACCGCAATAAAATTATCTGTACGCTCCGGAACGCCTGTTTTTGCTCCCGATGGCAAACTGATAGGCGCGGTAAGTCTTGGGTACAGATTAGACAGCGGCGAACTTGTCGATTATCTTAAAAATGTAAGCAGCTCAGACGTCACAATTTTTTTGGGCAATGAGAGAATCGCGACAACTATTCTTGATGAAAGAGGTCAGCGCAGCACAGGTACAAAAGCTGATGAGAATATAGCTAAGGAGGTTTTAACAGGAAAAACTTTTAAAGGCAAAGCTAAATTAATGGACCGCGATTACTTCCTCCTGTACAGCCCGCTCTATGACGCCGATAAGCAAATTATAGGGATGCTATCTGCCGCGGTTGACCAGACCGATCACAACCAACAGATGTTTAATATTATTATGATTCTCATATTTGTAGTAATAGTCCTCAGCTTTATAGTGTTTATCGTTGCGAATATTATCGCTAAACGAATAACCGCCCCAATCTTGGAACTTAATAAGGCAAGTAAAAAAATCGCTCAGGGCGATCTTGATATTAATATAAAAATCAAAACAGACACCGAATCAAATAATGAGATCGAGGCGCTTGCCGGAGAGTTTTTGGAAATCGTGAAATCATCTAAGGAACAGGCGGATATTATAGAGGAGATCGCTGTAGGCAATATCTCGCAGACCATAGTTCCCAAAAGCCGTAAAGACAAACTCAGCTTTTCTATTATTAAAATGCTCGAAAGCACTAAAAAGCAAGTTGCGGCTATGGAAAAATTAGCCGATAATGATTTAACTGCCGATATCGCTCCAAGAAGCGAAAATGATTCTATGAACATCGCGATACAAAAAATGCTCTTAAATCTCAACAGCACCATTGAGGAGATAAATTCCAACATAAGGCATTTTAAAGAGGTCTCCAGCCAAATATCTCAAGGCGCACAACTCTTATCAGATGGTTCAAGCAATCAGGCAAGCTCCCTTGCGCAAGTGTCATCTAACCTTGAAGCGACGGCGTCTGTGTTAAAGCTGAGCGCAGAAAACTCCAATGAAGCAAAACACCTGACAGTTGAGGTCACCACTGCCTTGGGCGAAGCGGACAAAACCATGAAAAACATGGCGGAGGCGATAACTCAAATAAAGCAGTCGTCCGATAATACCGCGAAAATTATTAAAACAATTGACGAGATAGCGTTTCAGACCAACCTGCTTGCGCTTAACGCGGCGGTTGAAGCGGCGCGCGCGGGGGAAGCGGGCAAAGGCTTTGCGGTTGTGGCCGAAGAGGTGCGGAACCTTGCCATGCGCAGCGCCGACGCTGCCAAAAACACCGCAGTGCTTATTGCGGAATCTGTGAGAAAGTCTGAGAGCGGCGTCGCGATAACCGAAGAGGTCGCGCAAGCCCTTAACATCAGTGTAGATCATGCGGGAAAGGTCGGCAGCTTTATAGCCGAAATCGCCGCCGCATGCAATGAGCAGTTTGAAGGCATCGAACAGGTGAATACCGCGTTATCGGAAATAAGCAATATTACCAATCAAAACGCAGCCAACTCAAAAGAGTCCGCAAGCGCCGCGAAGGATCTCAACACGCAGGCTTCAGAAGTTACAGAAGTAATAAATAAGTTTAAGTTTTCTAACAAATCATCGCAGCGGGTGCCGCTTACAAGGCCCCCCGCCTGCGCCAGCGTGCATGTTCTTAACATGGAAGAAGACGCGGCACTTAACAACAAAGAGGATACGGAGCCAAAAATGCCGGCGCTGCCCGCTCCGGCAAAATCGGTTAAATCTGATGAGATAATACCTATGGATGATGATGAATTTGGCGAATTTTAATAGAAGGGGCGGGGGGCGGCCCTCGCGGCCGCCCTTGCGTTACATTTCAAATAAAGAAAGCGAGTCGATATGCGTCAGGTAATTCAAAATATTTCTGAAAACTGTGTAGGCTGCAACCGCTGTCAGAGAGTTTGTCCGATAAATGAGGCGACTGTAACGCGGGAGATTGACGGCAAGATTGTTATTGATGTCGATCAGGATCATTGTATCGCCTGCGGCGCGTGTATAGACGCCTGCCACCACGGAGCCAGAGATTTTGAGGATGATACCGACCGCTTTTTTAACGATTTAAAGCGCGGAATGCAAATCAGCATGTTCGCGGCTCCCGCCGCTAAAACTAATTTTGAACAGTGGGGGCGTGTAATTACGTGGCTGCGCGAATGCGGGGTAAAGGGTATTTACGACGTCTCTTTGGGCGCGGATATTTGTACATGGGCGCATATCCGCTATTTACAGAAACACGGCCCCAAGCCGATTATCTCTCAGCCCTGTCCCGCGATTGTAAACTATGTGCTTAAACACAAAAACGAGCTTATCAAGTATCTATCGCCCGTACATTCGCCCATGCTTTGCACCGCTGTTTACATGAACAAATACGCGGGCGTTAATGCAAAAATAGCCGGCTTATCCCCATGTATAGCTAAAACTTATGAGTTTGACGCTACAGGTTTTGTAGAATATAACGTAACGTTCAAAAACTTTTATAACTACATAAAGAGAAACAACATCGATTTGCCCAAAAGAGAGAGCGGTTTTGACCACTTTGACGCAGGGCTTGGCTCACTCTATCCGATGCCGGGCGGGCTTAAGGAGAATGTTGAGTTCTATATCGGCAAATCACTGCGTGTTGACAAGGCAGAGGGTCAGAAGATGGTTTATGACAGGCTTGATGAATACTTCTTAGCGCCGCCCTCACAGCGTCCTGTTTTATTTGACGTTCTTAACTGTCCGGAGGGGTGTAATCTGGGCACAGGGTGTAATCATGACGAGCATACCATGTTTACCATGAATACGATGATGGATAAGATGCGTCAGGATTCAACTTATACCGCGGCAAAAAAGCGATATCTTGATGAACTCTTTGAGACGTTTGACGAGAAGCTCAGAATAGATGATTTTATCAGAGTATATAAGCCGACTCCGGTGCGCAGCGCGGTGTTATCTTCAGACAAGCTCAAAAACGCGTGGATAAGTCTCGGCAAATTTACCGAAGAGAGTAAAATCTACGACTGCGGAGCTTGCGGAAGCGACAGCTGTATTGAGATGGCTGAAAGAATCGCAAAGGGAATAGACCTCTCCAAGAACTGTCTTGAGCTTGCCCATAGCGAAGCCAAGAAAAAATATGAGACGTCTATGAAGTTTAAGCAGACCAATCTCGACAGTTTTCAAAGTATTATTGAGGATACCGCCGCTATTAAGGAGATGATTGAAAATATATCGTCGCATATTGTAGAAGTCAATGACGCGATAGAGACAAACAGGTGTTTGGCAAAGGATATTGAGGAGATCGCAAAGCATGTTAGTATTATCGCGGTAAACGCCTCTATTGAAGCGGCGCGGGCTGGAGAGCACGGCAAAGCGTTTGCCCAAGTCGCGGAGGAGATACGCAAACTTGCGCTGAGCTCAAGCACATCCGCTCAAAAGACAACGGACGTATCTGTAAAAGCAAGCAATGTTGTAGGCGCAATTAAAGAAACGGTCAACACTGTTAATGAAAACATTCATAAATTCTATGACGATGTAAGCCGTATATCGAAAGCGACCACGGATCTGTTAAAAAGCGCTAATGACTAAAGCCTGAAATTCTGACCCAAATAAACCCGGCGCGCCTCGGGGTTATTGGCAAGCTCTTCGGCGGTGCCGGAAATGAGAATTTGGCCTTCGCACATTATGTACGCGCGGTCTGTAATGCGGAGCGTCTCGCGCACATTATGATCTGTAATAAGAACGCCGTAGCCTTTATCTTTCAGCTGGTGGACAATGCCCTGAATATCCTCAACCGCTATGGGGTCAACTCCGGCAAACGGTTCGTCAAGCAGTATAAAATCGGGATCCATCGCAAGCGTGCGGGCAATCTCAACACGGCGCCGCTCGCCGCCGCTGAGCATATACCCCAAACTGCGCTCCAAATGCCCAACGTTCAGCTCTTCCAAAAGCGACCGCATCTTCTTCTTGCGCTCTTTGGCGCTGATACGCCGATACTCAAGCACCGCCATCAAATTATCAGCAACCGAGAGCTTGCGGAAAATCGAAGCCTCTTGAGGGAGATACCCTATCCCCATACGCGCCCGTTTATACATCGGTTTGCGGGAGATATTTTTTTTATCAAGAAAAATCTTACCCTTATTAGCCCGTATAAGCCCAACTATCATATAAAAAGTAGTAGTTTTGCCCGCCCCGTTAGGCCCTAAAAGACCGACAATCTCGCCCTGCTTTACATTTATGGAAGCGCCGTTGACAACCCTGCGCTTGTTATATATTTTGACAAGGCCGTCTGTAGTGATCTGTTTCGGCGGATTAACATCAGCGCTTTTTTGGTCGGTGATGTTATCAGCAAGACTTTCATTGAGTTGAGCTTGAGTATTATTCAAAGAGACATCTGCCTCTGTGTTGTCTGTTTCATCTGATGACGGCGTTTGTGATGATGATATTTCATTATCCATAGTATTAAATATAATATATGATACCCAAAAAGTTACTACGGCAATACATTAATACTTAATAAGATACAACAATTTAAAAACTTGCAAAAATCAGGCAAGTCACTTAAAAGTCCAATAGGCAATAATATTTGGCCCCCGTACACATTTTTTACACAGTCTTGCTTTTGAAATTAGTTTAGCTAATAAGTATAATTTTTGCGTGTTCTCTATAGCGTAAAATACGTAATTTTTCACCAAACCCACATACCCATTTATG
>WRCH01000134.1 GCA_009784115.1 Chitinispirillia bacterium | reverse complement strand
GCTTTGATCTTGGGGAGTTGCGTTTATTGCGCAATTGCGTATCCACTTAAATATCAACTACATTAAAGCCAACATAGAAATTAAAACATTATCTTTTGGGCTAATGAAAAAAAAGGAACCCCGTCCCCCAAATTCCCCCAAATGATCGTTCAAACCATTTTGATGCCGGATGATATTTTTAGCACCCACAATATTACAACGACTACCAACCCAGCACTCATAGCCCACCATAAATATATTATAGCATCATAAATATACCATAAAACATAATAGCCATTAAGAGGCAATATTCTAAAATATTCTTGACTTCTATACCAAGAATATTTTTCACTGTAAAAATCAATATAACTATTACCACCATAAAATATATTATTTATTGTTGGGTAAATTTTAAAATAAATTGACGGGTCTTCCTCACATTGAAAATCCATACGCGCTGTAAATAATTTAATAATTGTGAAGGCGATATAAATGCCTACTATTAACTTAATATTTGTATCCCGGGGACGGGGTTTCCTTAATTTCATTTCAAAAATATACGTTTTCAATACTATGAAAAGCAATTTGCCTTGGACTTTTTGCTTTGATCTTTTTTTGGGGGACGGTGCTCACTTAATTTCATTTCAAAAATATACGTTTTTATATTAAGTTATTACAATTCCAAATATAGATCTTTTGGGTTCGCAAGATCTGTTCCTTTAATGCCACATATAAAATAATTCCCGCGGCCTAAAGAATTATCTGCAAATTTTATGACTTGCGCGTTCCTGACTGCCGCTGCGCCTCTAATGCGTTTTCTTTCTCCAGCACCATCGCAGATTCGTCTAATATGCTGATTAATAACCCTTTTTCAAAAGGATCAAGGCTTTTATCTCCGTTCATAGCTATGCCAACAACAGCAAATACATTGTAATTGCTGTGGATCGACATATACAAACACTTTGCGCCCGATAACGTGTTGGTAGTGGCTCCGGCGTGTTTGTTATTTATAAAAACCCAATTGGCGACAGCAAACTCCTTGGCCGTCAGATATTCGTTTATCTTTTTGTCCCGAACTTCTTTAACCATAACATCGCCTAACACACCTCCTTTTGCGGGATACAAAAAACAGATGCTGTCCGTCAATTTTTCAATTTGACTGATGATTTCAAACAAAATGCCCTCTTTATTTTTAGCCTGCCGGAGCTTTTGACTGGTTTCCAAAAGTACCTCTGTACGATAAGCCCGAAGCGTTGATTGCCGCGCGTGTTCCTTTAACCGCCTGGTAAGCACTGTTGCAGTAAGCGCCGCTATAAGCATAATAACAGATGTTGCCGGATGTAGACTGTCATAAATTTTTAGCGTAAAGTACGGTTCTGCGAAAAAGTAATTGAACAGCAGAACAGAAAAAAATGATGAGATAATTCCATAAATCTTCCCATGCGTAATCATTGCTGTAATAAATGAAGCCAGAATATAAACAGTAATGATATTCGCTTCCGCAAACCCAATACGAAAAAAAACGCCTCCAATAAGTGAAGCAGCCGCAAGACAAATAATAGTTCGCAATGTATCCGGCAATGCAGATTTGGGCAAATGTACCTTTAAACTCTGTTTTTGAGAATCTTCAAAAGTTGTTGTCATTTTGTTCGGGATTATATAAACATCAAGACCGGGAGCATACGCTGTCAGCTTGTCAACAAAGGTTGGCGGACTGAAACCGAGAAACAGCCTGCGTACCGGATGGCCAAGCACAACTTTTGAAACGCCGCTCATTTTTGCGTATTCCGCAATCTGATACGGTACGTCATCACCATATACAGTGACAATTTTAGCGCCCAACTGCTCTGCGAGACGAATGTTTTCACGCAGCCTGAACCGGTTTTTTTCACTCATTTCATCAAAATCGGAAGTTTCAACAAAGAGCGCCGTAAATCTGCCGCGAAGCGCCTCCGCTAATTTTGCCGCTGTGCGTATCAACCTCGCGTTGGCTGGCGAACTGGATAAACAGATCATAATGTGTTCATCTGTAACATAGCTTCTGTTTTTTGCAATGCTTTTATTTCGTTCGACAATGATATTAACGTGATCTGCGGTTCGGCGCAAAGAGATCTCGCGCAGAGCAATAAGGTTCTCTTTGGTAAAAAAGTTTTCGAGCGCGCGTTTAGCCTGCATCTCCTTGTAAATCTTACCTGCAGAAAGGCGGGCAATGAGATCTTCCGGCTCTATGTCTACAAGCGAGACCTTGTCTGCGCTGTCAAACACACTGTCGGGCAGACGTTCACGCACAGCTATGCCGGTTATTGACTCCACCACATCGTGAAGCCCCTCGATATGCTGTACATTAACAGTAGTATAAACATCAATACCCGCGCGAAGCAGCTCTTCAATGTCCTGATAACGTTTGTCGTTGCGGCATCCTTTCGCGTTTGTGTGCGCGAGTTCATCTACAAGAATAACAGATGGTCTGCGTTTGAGAGCGCTGTCAATATCAAGCTCATTAAGTGTGATGGATTTATAGGTAACCGGGATAGCCGGGATTTTCGGCAAACCTTTCATAAGCGCCTGAGTTGCGGGGCGCTGATGCGGCTCTACATAGCCGATAACCACATCAACCCCTTTTTTTTTAAGAGCGTGCGCCTCCTCAAGCATTGCGTAAGTTTTACCCACACCTGCCGAATAGCCGAAAAATATTTTAAATTTACCTTTGCTGTTTTGCCGCTCTTCCTGCGATAACTGCCGTAAAAGCGCATCAGGATCGGGGCGGTCATTCTCCATTTCGTAAACTCCTGACAATTTCAAGATTTACGCCTAATACATTCACTGTCTCTTCGCCAAATATTCTTAAGAATTTACCGGTGGTATTATTTCTCACAATTTGTCTTAGCGCTTCTTCGGAAAGCTCTGAGTTTTGGGCAAGGCGGGGGATTTGAATATCGGCACTCGATGGAGAGATGTGCGGATCAAGGCCGGAGCCTGAAGCGGTCAGCAAATCTGCAGGAATCTCTCCCTTTTTAACGGTTGGATTTGCAACTAAGAAACTCTTTATATCAGCCTCCACCCTTGCCCAAAGTTTGGGATTGGAGGGCGCGTAGTTATCTGAGCCTGTGCGTATGCCCTTGTATATCCCATCAGCTTTATCCTGCGCCGTGTAGGTGTTATAATTTACAGCCGATGGGCGGCATTTCATAAAGCGCGGACCGGTAAAATCCTGCCCAATAAGAGACGAACCGACTGCCTGACCGTTTACATAGATTAAACTGCCTCCGGCTTGTGATGGAAATATCAACCGCCCTAAACCAGTCATAGTGAGCGGATAAGCAAGTCCGCAAAGAATAAACATGACAATGGAGAAAATGATAGCCGTTTTAAATGGTAAGAGATATTTTTTGATACTCATATCATTAGCTCCCTCTTTACAATTTTGTCATATGTAAAAGCGGTGTAATCATTATGTCAATTAGTTTAATCCCCGCGAACGGCGCTATTACTCCGCCTATGCCGTAAATAGATATATTTCTCATAAGCAGTCTCCCGGCGCTCATCGGCGTATACTTCACGCCTTTCATAGCTAAGGGGATTAGAAGCGGAATAATTACGGCGTTAAAGATGAGAGCCGACAAAATAGCGCTGTACGGCGTAGAAAGCCCCATGATGTTGAGCTGCCGCATTTCGGGAATGACCATCATAAACATTGCAGGGATAATGGCAAAATATTTTGCGATATCATTTGCAATACTGAATGTGGTAAGTGAACCTCTCGTAATGAGGAGCTGTTTGCCTGTTTCCACCACGTCAAGGATTTTTGTCGGATCGCTGTCAAGATCGACCATATTTGCGGCTTCTTTGGCGCTTGCAGTGCCGCTGTTCATGGCGATTCCCACATCCGCCTGCGCAAGCGCCGGGGCGTCGTTTGTGCCGTCGCCTGTCATGGCGATAAGTTTTCCCGCGGCCTGTTCTTTTTTTATGAACGCCATTTTATCTTCAGGTTTGCATTCGGCAATAAAATCATCTACGCCCGCTTCCTGCGCGATTGTGGCGGCGGTAAGCGGATTGTCTCCAGTGCACATGATCGTCTTAATTCCGATAGCGCGCAGCCGCCTGAAACGTTCTGCAAGTCCCTGTTTTATGGTGTCTTTTAAGTAAATCGCGCCTAAAATTTTGCTGCCATTGCATACGACAAGCGGCGTGCCGCCCAGAGATGATATCTCATTTACACGCTGCGTAAGTTCAAGCGGAATGCTGCCGTTTTGCGATTTTACATACTTCTCAATGGCGCTTGGCGCTCCCTTTCGTATCACAGCGCCGTCAGGGAGATTGACGCCGCTCATTCTGGTCTGGGCGGTAAACGGGGTAAATGCTGCGCTCAAATACTTTTCCGGTTTTACCATACTGCCAAGTCTATACCCCAACTCTACAATTGATTTGCCTTCTGGAGTATCATCTTTTAAGGATGAAATTACCGCATTGTCAATAAGCTCCTGTTTACCTGCGCCGCCTGCCGGATAGAAATCAAACGCAAGACGGTTGCCGTAAGTTATTGTGCCGGTTTTGTCGAGTATCACAGTGTCCACATCGCCGCAAGCCTCCACCGCGTTGCCTGACATCGCAATCACATTAAAGCTGGTAACCCGGTCTATTCCCGCAATGCCGATTGCCGACAGCAGTCCACCGATTGTGGTCGGGATCAGACAGACGGTCAGCGCGATAAGCGTGGAAACCGGAATGGTAACACCGCTGTAAATACCTATATGATATAGGGTTACGATAACTATCATAAAGATGATCGTCAGGCTCACAAGCAGGGTAGTGAGCGCGATTTCATTAGGCGTTTTCTGACGCTTTGCGCCTTCTACCATTGTAATCATTTTGTCAAGGAAACTCTCACCTGGAAGTGAGGTGATCTCTATTTTGAGCCAGTCGGAAGCTACTGTTGTACCGCCTGTTACAGAGGAGAAATCGCCGCCCGCTTCTTTGACCACAGGCGCTGATTCACCCGTGATAGCCGATTCATCAACCGAGGCTATACCCTCAATAACCTCACCATCGTTGGGGATGATTTCACCTGCCTTTACAAGTACGACGTCGCCTTTTTTGAGTTCAGCCGCGTCTACAATCAGCTCGTTATCATTATCATCATTGTCGCCAACATTAACATTATTATAATTTGTATTGATGATACGCGCTTTAACCTCTTTTTGCGTTTTTTTCAGGCTTGCGGCCTGCGCTTTTCCGCGTCCCTCGGCTGCGGATTCGGCAAAGTTTGCAAAGAGTACAGTTACAAGCAGAATGGCGGATACGATGATATTGTATATCCTCAGGCTGTCATCCTGCTTTCCGAAGATATCAGGGAATACTGATAATAAAAGTGTGATAAAAAATCCAAGTTCCACTACAAACATGACAGGGTTTTTTATCATATACACCGGATTGAGCTTTATAAACGCTCCCTTAACAGAAGAGCTTAGAATGTCTTTGGTTATGAATTTTGTTTTTTTATATTTACTCATTATGTATCCTTATATTTTTCAGCAGTTCCGCAGGTTTCATCTCCATTTTTGAAAACGCGAATAGCTTATTCCCTAAATCTTTGAACGATGCGCCTATATGGTAAACGGTATCGTCAAAATGCAAAATTATTTCGCCTTTATCCATATTTTCGCCTGTAACCGTACTTGTTATCATAATTGCCTCAAATGCGTTTCAATAGAATTTGAATAGTTGAATTAATATAACATAGGCTCTTCGCTATTCTGAGTGGTTAACAGCGCCTATCCCAGTCCCAACGGGACTTGATATCTATAACCTCCGGTGTAAACCGGAGGTATTGCGGTACAAACGGAAACCACTCCACAGGTCACAGGTACGCCGCTCAACGCGATACTGCTCACACTAATAACG